>NZ_CAWUDP010000807.1:0-64 GCF_963920835.1 Scytonema sp. PCC 10023 | reverse complement strand
GGGATGAGGGGGATGAGGGAGATGAGGGAGATGAGGGGGATGAGGGGGATGAGGGGGATGAGGG
>NZ_CAWUDP010000806.1:0-64 GCF_963920835.1 Scytonema sp. PCC 10023 | reverse complement strand
TGTTGTCACCACTGCCAGAAGCCAAGGTTTTGCCATCCGGGCTAAATGCCACGCTCCAGACCCC
>NZ_CAWUDP010000805.1:0-64 GCF_963920835.1 Scytonema sp. PCC 10023 | reverse complement strand
GGGTAATACGGATGGCAGTTTGTCGGCTAAGGCTGCTAGTGCCGTGGCGCGATCTCTCTCATCC
>NZ_CAWUDP010000804.1:0-64 GCF_963920835.1 Scytonema sp. PCC 10023 | reverse complement strand
GAGGTTTGGGGCGTCAGCTTCAGCCCGGATGGCAAGATTCTGGCTTCAGGAAGTCTTGACAAGA
>NZ_CAWUDP010000803.1:0-64 GCF_963920835.1 Scytonema sp. PCC 10023 | reverse complement strand
GAGCGGGCAGAGAATTTAGAAATTGCGATCTCATGCTACACACAGGCGTTGCAAGTCCGCACGC
>NZ_CAWUDP010000802.1:0-64 GCF_963920835.1 Scytonema sp. PCC 10023 | reverse complement strand
GGGGTCTGGAGCGTGGCATTTAGCCCGGATGGCAAAACCTTGGCTTCTGGCAGTGATGACAACA
>NZ_CAWUDP010000801.1:0-64 GCF_963920835.1 Scytonema sp. PCC 10023 | reverse complement strand
GAGGTTTGGGGCGTCAGCTTCAGCCCGGATGGCAAGATTCTGGCTTCAGGAAGTCGTGACAAGA
>NZ_CAWUDP010000800.1:0-64 GCF_963920835.1 Scytonema sp. PCC 10023 | reverse complement strand
TCGGTCTATAGCGTGGCATTTAGCCCGGATGGCAAAACCTTGGCTTCTGGCAGTGGTGACAACA
>NZ_CAWUDP010000799.1:0-64 GCF_963920835.1 Scytonema sp. PCC 10023 | reverse complement strand
ATCGCGCCAGGGCACTAGCAGCCTTAGCCGACAAACTGCCATCCGTATTACCCGAAGCACTGGC
>NZ_CAWUDP010000798.1:0-64 GCF_963920835.1 Scytonema sp. PCC 10023 | reverse complement strand
AAGCATTAATGCCCGAAGCCCTTAAAGTTGCTCGCGAGATTGCTGATGAATCTTATCGCGCCTA
>NZ_CAWUDP010000797.1:0-64 GCF_963920835.1 Scytonema sp. PCC 10023 | reverse complement strand
TGCGCGAGTCTTGAAACCTCGTGCGCGAGTCTTGAAACCTCGTGCGCGAGTCTTGAAACCTCGT
>NZ_CAWUDP010000796.1:0-64 GCF_963920835.1 Scytonema sp. PCC 10023 | reverse complement strand
TATGCCTACGGCACGTCTCTTGACGAACGGTGCACAGGAGTGTGGTGTTTCCCCCAACGATGAA
>NZ_CAWUDP010000795.1:0-64 GCF_963920835.1 Scytonema sp. PCC 10023 | reverse complement strand
CGTTCTAGAGCGGCATTAGCCCTAGGAGAAATCAAATCATCAACGGCAGTTCCACAGTTAATTA
>NZ_CAWUDP010000794.1:0-64 GCF_963920835.1 Scytonema sp. PCC 10023 | reverse complement strand
GCCAGTGCTTCGGGTAATACGGATGGCAGTTTGTCGGCTAAGGCTGCTAGTGCCGTGGCGCGAT
>NZ_CAWUDP010000793.1:0-64 GCF_963920835.1 Scytonema sp. PCC 10023 | reverse complement strand
GCTGAGGTGGAGCGATTGCAGGTTGATGAGTTGTCCAATTTCCGGTGGCAGTGCGCTCAGTTGA
>NZ_CAWUDP010000792.1:0-64 GCF_963920835.1 Scytonema sp. PCC 10023 | reverse complement strand
AAGATTATGATGTGCGAAGAGCAGCAGTCCAAGAGTTAGCAAAAGCATTCAAAGATGACCCAGA
>NZ_CAWUDP010000791.1:0-65 GCF_963920835.1 Scytonema sp. PCC 10023 | reverse complement strand
CACCAACCACACCACCAGAACCACTACAAAGTGCCGTCGCACCAACACCAAAACCGCCAGAACCA
>NZ_CAWUDP010000790.1:0-65 GCF_963920835.1 Scytonema sp. PCC 10023 | reverse complement strand
TCGGGTAATACGGATGGCAGTTTGTCGGCTAAGGCTGCTAGTGCCCTGGCGCGATATGTCTCATC
>NZ_CAWUDP010000789.1:0-65 GCF_963920835.1 Scytonema sp. PCC 10023 | reverse complement strand
CAGTTTTGCGGCAGCCAGTGCTTCGGGTAATACGGATGGCAGTTTGTCGGCTAAGGCTGCTAGTG
>NZ_CAWUDP010000788.1:0-65 GCF_963920835.1 Scytonema sp. PCC 10023 | reverse complement strand
CACTAGCTGTCTTAGCCGACAAACTGCCATCCGTATTACCCGAAGCACTGGCTGCTGCAAAACTG
>NZ_CAWUDP010000787.1:0-65 GCF_963920835.1 Scytonema sp. PCC 10023 | reverse complement strand
CTCCACCTCAGCATCAATCAACTGAGCGCACTGCCACCGGAAATTGGACAACTCACCAACCTGCA
>NZ_CAWUDP010000786.1:0-65 GCF_963920835.1 Scytonema sp. PCC 10023 | reverse complement strand
CAACCAAATACCGATACTCTTCCACGAAATCAACAACCAAATACCGATACTCCCCCACGAAATCA
>NZ_CAWUDP010000785.1:0-65 GCF_963920835.1 Scytonema sp. PCC 10023 | reverse complement strand
CTCGACCTCCGCCACAATCAACTGAGCGCACTGCCACCGGAAATTGGACAACTCATCAACCTGCA
>NZ_CAWUDP010000784.1:0-65 GCF_963920835.1 Scytonema sp. PCC 10023 | reverse complement strand
AAGGAGGTTTTTGGCGTCAGCTTCAGCCCGGATGGCAAGATTCTGGCTTCAGCTAGTGCTGACAA
>NZ_CAWUDP010000783.1:0-65 GCF_963920835.1 Scytonema sp. PCC 10023 | reverse complement strand
CAGTTTTGCAGCAGCCAGTGCTTCGGGTAATACGGATGGCAGTTTGTCGGCTAAGGCTGCTAGTG
>NZ_CAWUDP010000782.1:0-65 GCF_963920835.1 Scytonema sp. PCC 10023 | reverse complement strand
TGCTGTAGCTCTGAGCGCTGGTTAAATGCCTCTGTCAATGAGCTCACACAAGCTTGCAACTGCTG
>NZ_CAWUDP010000781.1:0-65 GCF_963920835.1 Scytonema sp. PCC 10023 | reverse complement strand
ACCTCAGCCACAATCAACTGAGCGCACTGCCACCGGAAATTGTCCAACTCATCAACCTGCAATCG
>NZ_CAWUDP010000780.1:0-65 GCF_963920835.1 Scytonema sp. PCC 10023 | reverse complement strand
ATTAGCAATCTCGCGAGCAACTTGAAGGGCTTCGGGCATTAATGCTTCGGGCAGTTTGTCAGCTA
>NZ_CAWUDP010000779.1:0-65 GCF_963920835.1 Scytonema sp. PCC 10023 | reverse complement strand
GGCAGTTTGTCGGCTAAGGCTGCTAGTGCCGTGGCGCGATCTGACTCATCCTGAATCAGTTTTGC
>NZ_CAWUDP010000778.1:0-65 GCF_963920835.1 Scytonema sp. PCC 10023 | reverse complement strand
GCCCTAGGACAAATCAAATCATCAACGGCAGTTCCACTGTTAATTAAACTCCTAGAACATGAAGA
>NZ_CAWUDP010000777.1:0-65 GCF_963920835.1 Scytonema sp. PCC 10023 | reverse complement strand
CAACCAAATACCGATACTCCCTCACGAAATCAGCAACCAAATACCGATACTCTTCCACGAAATCA
>NZ_CAWUDP010000776.1:0-65 GCF_963920835.1 Scytonema sp. PCC 10023 | reverse complement strand
TTTTGAGAATGGTTAATGTCTCTGGGTCATCTTTGAATGCTTTTGCTAACTCTTGGACTGCTGCT
>NZ_CAWUDP010000775.1:0-65 GCF_963920835.1 Scytonema sp. PCC 10023 | reverse complement strand
ACTAGTGGCACGAGTTTTGAGCCAGGATAATGTCTCTGGGTCATCTTTGAATGCTTTTGCTAACT
>NZ_CAWUDP010000774.1:0-66 GCF_963920835.1 Scytonema sp. PCC 10023 | reverse complement strand
CCCCCTCATCTCCCTCATCCCCCTCATCCCCCTCATCTCCCTCATCTCCCTCATCCCCCTCATCCC
>NZ_CAWUDP010000773.1:0-66 GCF_963920835.1 Scytonema sp. PCC 10023 | reverse complement strand
GAAATTAAAACCCTGACTGGGCATACAAACGCGGTTAGGGGCGTCAGCTTCAGCCCGGATGGCAAA
>NZ_CAWUDP010000772.1:0-66 GCF_963920835.1 Scytonema sp. PCC 10023 | reverse complement strand
GAGTAGACTCGACCGATGTTATTGAGGGTTGTGGCTTCGCCCGTGCGATCGCCGAGTGCGCGAGAT
>NZ_CAWUDP010000771.1:0-66 GCF_963920835.1 Scytonema sp. PCC 10023 | reverse complement strand
GAGTAGACTCGACCGATGTTATTGAGGGTTGTGGCTTCGCCCGTGCGATCGCCGACTGCGCGAGAT
>NZ_CAWUDP010000770.1:0-66 GCF_963920835.1 Scytonema sp. PCC 10023 | reverse complement strand
GCGCGATCTGACTCATCCTGAATCAGTTTTGCAGCAGCCAGTGCTTCGGGTAATAAATCAATAGGC
>NZ_CAWUDP010000769.1:0-66 GCF_963920835.1 Scytonema sp. PCC 10023 | reverse complement strand
GCGCGATCTCTCTCATCCTGAATCAGTTTTGCAGCAGCCAGTGCTTCGGGTAATAAATCAATAGGC
>NZ_CAWUDP010000768.1:0-66 GCF_963920835.1 Scytonema sp. PCC 10023 | reverse complement strand
ATCTCGCGCACTCGGCGATCGCTCAGGCGAAGCCACAACCCTCAATAACATCGGTCGAGTCTACTC
>NZ_CAWUDP010000767.1:0-66 GCF_963920835.1 Scytonema sp. PCC 10023 | reverse complement strand
CACTGGCTGCTGCAAAACTGATTCAGGATGAGAGAGATCGCGCCACGGCACTAGCAGCCTTAGCCG
>NZ_CAWUDP010000766.1:0-66 GCF_963920835.1 Scytonema sp. PCC 10023 | reverse complement strand
CCGATACTCTTCCACGAAATCAACAACCAAATACCGATACTCCCCCACGAAATCAGCAACCAAATA
>NZ_CAWUDP010000765.1:0-66 GCF_963920835.1 Scytonema sp. PCC 10023 | reverse complement strand
TCTGGCAGTGATGACAAGACGATCAAACTCTGGGATGTGGCAACAGGCAAGCATTCGCAAACCCTG
>NZ_CAWUDP010000764.1:0-66 GCF_963920835.1 Scytonema sp. PCC 10023 | reverse complement strand
ATTGCCGCTTCTGATTTGATTTGTCCTAGGGCATCTGCCGCTCTAGAACGCACATAAGAATCTTCA
>NZ_CAWUDP010000763.1:0-66 GCF_963920835.1 Scytonema sp. PCC 10023 | reverse complement strand
CGCCATCAGAACCGCCTGCGCCGCCACCGAAGCCGCCTGCGCCGCCACCGAAGCCGCCTGCGCCGC
>NZ_CAWUDP010000762.1:0-66 GCF_963920835.1 Scytonema sp. PCC 10023 | reverse complement strand
AGGCATTTAACCAGCGCTCGGAGCTACAGCAAATAGAAGACTTAAGCCAAAGCACCGCCCAACTGC
>NZ_CAWUDP010000761.1:0-66 GCF_963920835.1 Scytonema sp. PCC 10023 | reverse complement strand
ATCATCAACGGCAGTTCCACTGTTAATTAAACTCCTAGAACATGAAGATTCTGATATGCGTTCTAG
>NZ_CAWUDP010000760.1:0-66 GCF_963920835.1 Scytonema sp. PCC 10023 | reverse complement strand
GCCCAGGTTGTTTTGCGTCATTGCCCAGTCGATGGGAAAGCGAGCGCGCGTGTATTCTTGCAACGC
>NZ_CAWUDP010000759.1:0-66 GCF_963920835.1 Scytonema sp. PCC 10023 | reverse complement strand
GCGCGATCTGACTCATCCTGAATCAGTTTTGCAGCAGCCAGTGCTTCGGGTAATACGGATGGCAGT
>NZ_CAWUDP010000758.1:0-66 GCF_963920835.1 Scytonema sp. PCC 10023 | reverse complement strand
GTTTTGAGCCAGGATAATGTCTCTGGGTCATCTTTGAATGCTTTTGCTAACTCTTCGACTGCTGCT
>NZ_CAWUDP010000757.1:0-66 GCF_963920835.1 Scytonema sp. PCC 10023 | reverse complement strand
TCACTGGGCATACAAAGGAGGTTATTGGCGTCAGCTTCAGCCCGGATGGCAAGATTCTGGCTTCAG
>NZ_CAWUDP010000756.1:0-66 GCF_963920835.1 Scytonema sp. PCC 10023 | reverse complement strand
AGTGCCGCATCTGCATTAGGAGAAATCAAAGATACCCAGGCAGTACAAGCTTTGATTCAAGCTTTG
>NZ_CAWUDP010000755.1:0-66 GCF_963920835.1 Scytonema sp. PCC 10023 | reverse complement strand
TGCATTAGGAGAAATCAAAGATACCCAGGCAGTACAAGCTTTGATTCAAGCTTTGAATGATGAAGA
>NZ_CAWUDP010000754.1:0-66 GCF_963920835.1 Scytonema sp. PCC 10023 | reverse complement strand
CCCCTGGTCGCCCACAGGAAATTTAGTCAGGAGTTTTTCTCACGATCGCCCCCCCTGAACGGATAC
>NZ_CAWUDP010000753.1:0-67 GCF_963920835.1 Scytonema sp. PCC 10023 | reverse complement strand
ACACCACGCCCGACACCACGCCCGACACCACGCCCGACACCACGCCCGACACCACGCCCGACACCAC
>NZ_CAWUDP010000752.1:0-67 GCF_963920835.1 Scytonema sp. PCC 10023 | reverse complement strand
TACACACAGGCGTTGCAAGAACGCACGCGCGCTCGCTTTCCCATCGACTGGGCAACCACGCAAAACA
>NZ_CAWUDP010000751.1:0-67 GCF_963920835.1 Scytonema sp. PCC 10023 | reverse complement strand
ATTACCCGAAGTACTGGCTGCTGCAAAACTGATTCAGGATGAGGATTTTCGCGCCTTGGCACTAGCA
>NZ_CAWUDP010000750.1:0-67 GCF_963920835.1 Scytonema sp. PCC 10023 | reverse complement strand
TGTTTTGCGTGGTTGCCCAGTCGATGGGAAAGCGAGCGCGCGTGCGTTCTTGCAAGGCGTTTGTGTA
>NZ_CAWUDP010000749.1:0-67 GCF_963920835.1 Scytonema sp. PCC 10023 | reverse complement strand
TACACACAGGCGTTGCAAGAACGCACGCGCGCTCGCTTTCCCATCGACTGGGCAATGACGCAAAACA
>NZ_CAWUDP010000748.1:0-67 GCF_963920835.1 Scytonema sp. PCC 10023 | reverse complement strand
CTCCCTCATCCTCTCCCTCATCCTCTCCCTCATCCTCTCCCTCATCCTCTCCCTCATCCTCTCCCTC
>NZ_CAWUDP010000747.1:0-67 GCF_963920835.1 Scytonema sp. PCC 10023 | reverse complement strand
TACACAAACGCCTTGCAAGAACGCACGCGCGCTCGCTTTCCCATCGACTGGGCAATGACGCAAAACA
>NZ_CAWUDP010000746.1:0-67 GCF_963920835.1 Scytonema sp. PCC 10023 | reverse complement strand
TATTACCCGAAGCACTGGCTGCTGCAAAACTGATTCAGGATGAGAGAGATCGCGCCACGGCACTAGC
>NZ_CAWUDP010000745.1:0-67 GCF_963920835.1 Scytonema sp. PCC 10023 | reverse complement strand
TTTGTCCTAAAGCGGAGTAGACTCCACCGATGTTATTGAGGGTTGTGGCTTCGCCTGAGCGATCGCC
>NZ_CAWUDP010000744.1:0-67 GCF_963920835.1 Scytonema sp. PCC 10023 | reverse complement strand
GGGCTGATTGTAGGGCTGATTGTAGGGCTGATTGTAGGGCTGATTGTAGGGCTGATTGTAGGGCTGA
>NZ_CAWUDP010000743.1:0-67 GCF_963920835.1 Scytonema sp. PCC 10023 | reverse complement strand
GGGGAGTATCGGTATTTGGTTGCTGATTTCGTGGGGGAGTATCGGTATTTGGTTGTTGATTTCGTGG
>NZ_CAWUDP010000742.1:0-67 GCF_963920835.1 Scytonema sp. PCC 10023 | reverse complement strand
GAAGACGGTACAGTGCGGTTGTGGGATACTCAGGGCAAACAAGTCGCTGAATTGAGAGGTCATCAGG
>NZ_CAWUDP010000741.1:0-67 GCF_963920835.1 Scytonema sp. PCC 10023 | reverse complement strand
AAGATTTTTCTGTGCGTAGCAGTGCCGCATCTGCATTAGGAGAAATCAAAGATACCCAGGTAGTACA
>NZ_CAWUDP010000740.1:0-67 GCF_963920835.1 Scytonema sp. PCC 10023 | reverse complement strand
GTATTTGGTTGCTGATTTCGTGGAAGAGTATCGGTATTTGGTTGCTGATTTCGTGAGGGAGTATCGG
>NZ_CAWUDP010000739.1:0-67 GCF_963920835.1 Scytonema sp. PCC 10023 | reverse complement strand
CAACTCATCAACCTGCAATCGCTCCACCTCAGCCACAATCAACTGAGCGCACTGCCACCGGAAATTG
>NZ_CAWUDP010000738.1:0-67 GCF_963920835.1 Scytonema sp. PCC 10023 | reverse complement strand
CAACTCATCAACCTGCAATCGCTCGACCTCAGCCACAATCAACTGAGCGCACTGCCACCGGAAATTG
>NZ_CAWUDP010000737.1:0-67 GCF_963920835.1 Scytonema sp. PCC 10023 | reverse complement strand
ATCTTTGATTTCTCCTAATGCAGATGCGGCACTGCTACGCACAGAAGAATCTTGATGATTCAAAGCT
>NZ_CAWUDP010000736.1:0-67 GCF_963920835.1 Scytonema sp. PCC 10023 | reverse complement strand
ATAATCTTCATCACTAGTGGCACGAGTTTTGAGCCAGGATAATGTCTCTGGGTCATCTTTGAATGCT
>NZ_CAWUDP010000735.1:0-67 GCF_963920835.1 Scytonema sp. PCC 10023 | reverse complement strand
AGTGCAGTGATGTACGCAGCCAACCCGTGCTAATAGACCGAGGGCTTGACTTCAACAATTCAAAATT
>NZ_CAWUDP010000734.1:0-68 GCF_963920835.1 Scytonema sp. PCC 10023 | reverse complement strand
TAATAAATCAATAGGCAGTTTGTCGGCTAAGGCTGCTAGTGCCGTGGCGCGATCTGACTCATCCTGAA
>NZ_CAWUDP010000733.1:0-68 GCF_963920835.1 Scytonema sp. PCC 10023 | reverse complement strand
AATGACTAATGACTAATGACTAATGACTAATGACTAATGACTAATGACTAATGACAAATTTGGCGTGG
>NZ_CAWUDP010000732.1:0-68 GCF_963920835.1 Scytonema sp. PCC 10023 | reverse complement strand
TTGATGAGTTGTCCAATTTCCGGTGGCAGTGCGCTCAGTTGATTGTGGCTGAGGTCGAGCGATTGCAG
>NZ_CAWUDP010000731.1:0-68 GCF_963920835.1 Scytonema sp. PCC 10023 | reverse complement strand
TAATAAATCAATAGGCAGTTTGTCGGCTAAGGCTGCTAGTGCCGTGGCGCGATCTCTCTCATCCTGAA
>NZ_CAWUDP010000730.1:0-68 GCF_963920835.1 Scytonema sp. PCC 10023 | reverse complement strand
TTGATGAGTTGGACAATTTCCGGTGGCAGTGCGCTCAGTTGATTGTGGCTGAGGTGGAGCGATTGCAG
>NZ_CAWUDP010000729.1:0-68 GCF_963920835.1 Scytonema sp. PCC 10023 | reverse complement strand
CAGCAACCAAATACCGATACTCTTCCACGAAATCAACAACCAAATACCGATACTCTTCCACGAAATCA
>NZ_CAWUDP010000728.1:0-68 GCF_963920835.1 Scytonema sp. PCC 10023 | reverse complement strand
AGCAGACGTTTTCTCATTTCCAGCGCTTGGCGAAACAGGGGTTCGGCTTCACTGTAGCGTCCTTGACT
>NZ_CAWUDP010000727.1:0-68 GCF_963920835.1 Scytonema sp. PCC 10023 | reverse complement strand
GAATCAAAGCTTGTACTGCCTGGGTATCTTTGATTTCTCCTAATGCATATGCGGCACTGCTACGCACA
>NZ_CAWUDP010000726.1:0-68 GCF_963920835.1 Scytonema sp. PCC 10023 | reverse complement strand
TTGATGAGTTGTCCAATTTCCGGTGGCAGTGCGCTCAGTTGATTGTGGCTGAGGTGGAGCGATTGCAG
>NZ_CAWUDP010000725.1:0-68 GCF_963920835.1 Scytonema sp. PCC 10023 | reverse complement strand
GTGCCGTAGGCATAAGCGTTGGTGGCGGGTTTAAATCCCCCACCATAGCAGGCGTCACTGCGTAGGTA
>NZ_CAWUDP010000724.1:0-68 GCF_963920835.1 Scytonema sp. PCC 10023 | reverse complement strand
ACAAAGGAGGTTATTGGCGTCAGCTTCAGCCCGGATGGCAAGATTCTGGCTTCAGCTAGTGCTGACAA
>NZ_CAWUDP010000723.1:0-68 GCF_963920835.1 Scytonema sp. PCC 10023 | reverse complement strand
TTGATGAGTTGGACAATTTCCGGTGGCAGTGCGCTCAGTTGATTGTGGCTGAGGTCGAGCGATTGCAG
>NZ_CAWUDP010000722.1:0-68 GCF_963920835.1 Scytonema sp. PCC 10023 | reverse complement strand
GACATCATCAGCCACTACTGGAACTTGTGTCTCTAACTGAGGTGTTGCGCTCGCATTTTCTGGAACTT
>NZ_CAWUDP010000721.1:0-69 GCF_963920835.1 Scytonema sp. PCC 10023 | reverse complement strand
TGATAAACTGCCCGAAGTGTTGCCCGAAGCCCTTAAAGTTGCTCGCGAGATTGCTGATGAATCTTATCG
>NZ_CAWUDP010000720.1:0-69 GCF_963920835.1 Scytonema sp. PCC 10023 | reverse complement strand
CTCGACCTCCGCCACAATCAACTGAGCGCACTGCCACCGGAAATTGGACAACTCACCAACCTGCAAACG
>NZ_CAWUDP010000719.1:0-69 GCF_963920835.1 Scytonema sp. PCC 10023 | reverse complement strand
TTTGTCCTAAATCGGAGTAGACTCGACCGATGTTATTGAGGGTTGTGGCTTCGCCCGTGCGATCGCCGA
>NZ_CAWUDP010000718.1:0-69 GCF_963920835.1 Scytonema sp. PCC 10023 | reverse complement strand
GCTAGCCAGGGGTGTCAGTTATCAGGGTGCATCTACCAATACTATGTTCTATAAAAAATCAGTAGGTTC
>NZ_CAWUDP010000717.1:0-69 GCF_963920835.1 Scytonema sp. PCC 10023 | reverse complement strand
CGATTGCAGGTTGATGAGTTGTCCAATTTCCGGTGGCAGTGCGCTCAGTTGATTGATGCTGAGGTGGAG
>NZ_CAWUDP010000716.1:0-69 GCF_963920835.1 Scytonema sp. PCC 10023 | reverse complement strand
GCCTCAGCCACCAAGTAACTTACCATCTGCTGTGTACAATCCGCCTCAGCCACCAAGTAACTTACCATC
>NZ_CAWUDP010000715.1:0-69 GCF_963920835.1 Scytonema sp. PCC 10023 | reverse complement strand
GCCAAAGCACCGCACAACTGCAAGAGCAGGTTTCAGCACTGCCGCCAATACCAGCACCGTTTGACCCTA
>NZ_CAWUDP010000714.1:0-69 GCF_963920835.1 Scytonema sp. PCC 10023 | reverse complement strand
GCTGTACCAAAATCAAGGACGCTACAGTGAAGCCGAACCCCTGTATCGCCAAGCGCTGGAAATGACAAA
>NZ_CAWUDP010000713.1:0-69 GCF_963920835.1 Scytonema sp. PCC 10023 | reverse complement strand
CGCTGCTACTCGCCACCACCCACGACCGCCGCCCGACCCCACGCCGCCGCTGCTACTCGCCACCACCCA
>NZ_CAWUDP010000712.1:0-70 GCF_963920835.1 Scytonema sp. PCC 10023 | reverse complement strand
TGCCAACCTGAGCCGTGCCAACCTGAGCCGTGCCAACCTGAGCCGTGCCAACCTGAGCCGTGCCAACCTG
>NZ_CAWUDP010000711.1:0-70 GCF_963920835.1 Scytonema sp. PCC 10023 | reverse complement strand
CGACCTGAGCGATGCCGACCTGAGCGATGCCGACCTGAGCGATGCCGACCTGAGCGATGCCGACCTGAGC
>NZ_CAWUDP010000710.1:0-70 GCF_963920835.1 Scytonema sp. PCC 10023 | reverse complement strand
ATGAGGGGGATGAGGGGGATGAGGGGGATGAGGGAGATGAGGGAGATGAGGGGGATGAGGGGGATGAGGG
>NZ_CAWUDP010000709.1:0-70 GCF_963920835.1 Scytonema sp. PCC 10023 | reverse complement strand
AAAAACGAAACTAAGGCTAACCCAACTCCTACACCCACTTCCCCCCCAGTACCCAAAAACGAAACTAAGG
>NZ_CAWUDP010000708.1:0-70 GCF_963920835.1 Scytonema sp. PCC 10023 | reverse complement strand
TACGTAATCCTGATCACCTCTGAATGTAGCAACTTGCTTGCCCTGAGTATCCCACAACCGCACTGTGCCA
>NZ_CAWUDP010000707.1:0-71 GCF_963920835.1 Scytonema sp. PCC 10023 | reverse complement strand
AGTGATAAACATTCTAATGTGCGAAGAGCAGCAGTCCAAGAGTTAGCAAAAGCATTCAAAGATGACCCAGA
>NZ_CAWUDP010000706.1:0-71 GCF_963920835.1 Scytonema sp. PCC 10023 | reverse complement strand
TCTGGGTCATCTTTGAATGCTTTTGCTAACTCTTGGACTGCTGCTCTTCGCACATGATAATCTTCATCACT
>NZ_CAWUDP010000705.1:0-71 GCF_963920835.1 Scytonema sp. PCC 10023 | reverse complement strand
TCCGCGCCGCTAGTTAGAGGCTCATATCTTGCACCTGGAAATTTGAATGTCAATTCCAAGACTAAGTGCCA
>NZ_CAWUDP010000704.1:0-72 GCF_963920835.1 Scytonema sp. PCC 10023 | reverse complement strand
GCCCCACACCACGCCCCACACCACGCCCGACACCACGCCCGACACCACGCCCGACACCACGCCCGACACCAC
>NZ_CAWUDP010000703.1:0-72 GCF_963920835.1 Scytonema sp. PCC 10023 | reverse complement strand
CGCGAGCAACTTGAAGGGCTTCGGGTAACACTTCGGGCAGTTTGTCAGCTAAAGCTGTTAGGGCATAGGCGC
>NZ_CAWUDP010000702.1:0-72 GCF_963920835.1 Scytonema sp. PCC 10023 | reverse complement strand
GAACAGCGTAGTTATTCATAGAACATAGTATTGGTAGATGCACCCTGATAACTGATACCCCTGGCTAGCTAC
>NZ_CAWUDP010000701.1:0-72 GCF_963920835.1 Scytonema sp. PCC 10023 | reverse complement strand
GTAGCTAGCCAGGGGTATCAGTTATCAGGGTGCATCTACCAATACTATGTTCTATAAAAAATCAGTAGGTTC
>NZ_CAWUDP010000700.1:0-72 GCF_963920835.1 Scytonema sp. PCC 10023 | reverse complement strand
GCAGCCAGTGCTTCGGGTAATAAATCAATAGGCAGTTTGTCGGCTAAGGCTGCTAGTGCCGTGGCGCGATCT
>NZ_CAWUDP010000699.1:0-72 GCF_963920835.1 Scytonema sp. PCC 10023 | reverse complement strand
ACTGCTACGCACAGAAGAATCTTGATGATTCAAAGCTTGAATCAAAGCTTGTACTACCTGGGTATCTTTGAT
>NZ_CAWUDP010000698.1:0-72 GCF_963920835.1 Scytonema sp. PCC 10023 | reverse complement strand
ACTGCCCGAAGCATTAATGCCCGAAGCCCTTCAAGTTGCTCGCGAGATTGCTAATCAAGAGTATCGCGCCAA
>NZ_CAWUDP010000697.1:0-72 GCF_963920835.1 Scytonema sp. PCC 10023 | reverse complement strand
GAACAGCGTAGTTATTCATAGAACATAGTATTGGTAGATGCACCCTGATAACTGACACCCCTGGCTAGCTAC
>NZ_CAWUDP010000696.1:0-73 GCF_963920835.1 Scytonema sp. PCC 10023 | reverse complement strand
AGCAGATGGTAAGTTACCTGGTGGCTGAGGCGGATTGTACACAGCAGATGGTAAGTTACTTGGTGGCTGAGGC
>NZ_CAWUDP010000695.1:0-73 GCF_963920835.1 Scytonema sp. PCC 10023 | reverse complement strand
TTTAGAAATTGCGATTCAATGCTACACAAACGCCTTGCAAGAACGCACGCGCGCTCGCTTTCCCATCGACTGG
>NZ_CAWUDP010000694.1:0-73 GCF_963920835.1 Scytonema sp. PCC 10023 | reverse complement strand
AGCGTGGCATTTAGCCCGGATGGCAAAACCTTGGCTTCTGGCAGTGGTGACAACACCATCAAACTCTGGGATG
>NZ_CAWUDP010000693.1:0-73 GCF_963920835.1 Scytonema sp. PCC 10023 | reverse complement strand
TGCCGCTCTAGAACGCACATCAGAATCTTCATGTTCTAGGAGTTTAATTAACAGTGGAACTGCCGTTGATGAT
>NZ_CAWUDP010000692.1:0-74 GCF_963920835.1 Scytonema sp. PCC 10023 | reverse complement strand
TACCGGAAGAAGGTGGGGAAGATGAGGGAGATGAGGGAGATGAGGGAGATGAGGGAGATGAGGGAGATGAGGGA
>NZ_CAWUDP010000691.1:0-74 GCF_963920835.1 Scytonema sp. PCC 10023 | reverse complement strand
AGCTTTGAGGTAATAGGCGCGCGCCTCTTCAAACTGCCGTTGCTGCTGGGCTACGTTGCCCAATACGTTATATT
>NZ_CAWUDP010000690.1:0-74 GCF_963920835.1 Scytonema sp. PCC 10023 | reverse complement strand
ACACCAGCACGGGCAAAGAAATCAAAACTCTCACTGGGCATACAAAGGAGGTTATTGGCGTCAGCTTCAGCCCG
>NZ_CAWUDP010000689.1:0-74 GCF_963920835.1 Scytonema sp. PCC 10023 | reverse complement strand
GCTGCCCGTTGAGATTCCACAACCGTACCGTCTTGTCATCACTGCCAGAAGCAATAGTTTTGCCATCTGGGCTG
>NZ_CAWUDP010000688.1:0-74 GCF_963920835.1 Scytonema sp. PCC 10023 | reverse complement strand
ATGCTTTTGCTAACTCTTGGACTGCTGCTCTTCGCACATGATAATCTTCATCACTAGTGGCACGATTTTTGAGC
>NZ_CAWUDP010000687.1:0-74 GCF_963920835.1 Scytonema sp. PCC 10023 | reverse complement strand
ACACCAGCACGGGCAAAGAAATCAAAACTCTCACTGGGCATACAAAGGAGGTTTGGGGCGTCAGCTTCAGCCCG
>NZ_CAWUDP010000686.1:0-75 GCF_963920835.1 Scytonema sp. PCC 10023 | reverse complement strand
AAGCTTGTGTGAGCTCATTGACAGAGGCATTTAACCAGCGCTCAGAGCTACAGCAGATAGAAGACTTAAGCCAAA
>NZ_CAWUDP010000685.1:0-75 GCF_963920835.1 Scytonema sp. PCC 10023 | reverse complement strand
GATGAGACATATCGCGCCAGGGCACTAGCAGCCTTAGCCGACAAACTGCCATCCGATTTATTACCCGAAGCACTG
>NZ_CAWUDP010000684.1:0-75 GCF_963920835.1 Scytonema sp. PCC 10023 | reverse complement strand
CAGTGCTTCGGGTAATAAATCGGATGGCAGTTTGTCGGCTAAGGCTGCTAGTGCCGTGGCGCGATCTGACTCATC
>NZ_CAWUDP010000683.1:0-75 GCF_963920835.1 Scytonema sp. PCC 10023 | reverse complement strand
TGTTGATGATAATGATGTTGAACAAGACAAGATCGAATCTGAACTCACTGACGAGCACGAGCAACAGATAGATGT
>NZ_CAWUDP010000682.1:0-75 GCF_963920835.1 Scytonema sp. PCC 10023 | reverse complement strand
CAAGAGTTAGCAAAAGCATTCAAAGATGACCCAGAGACATTAACCATTCTCAAAAATTGTGCCACTAGTGATAAA
>NZ_CAWUDP010000681.1:0-75 GCF_963920835.1 Scytonema sp. PCC 10023 | reverse complement strand
TGCCGTCAACTGATGCTGTTACAATGCGTTGACCATCCGGGCTAAATGCTGCACTTCTGACCCAGTTCTGATGCC
>NZ_CAWUDP010000680.1:0-75 GCF_963920835.1 Scytonema sp. PCC 10023 | reverse complement strand
CCGATACTCCCTCACGAAATCAGCAACCAAATACCGATACTCTTCCACGAAATCAACAACCAAATACCGATACTC
>NZ_CAWUDP010000679.1:0-75 GCF_963920835.1 Scytonema sp. PCC 10023 | reverse complement strand
GCTTAATCCCCTAGAACCTTTTACGGCGTCTAGTTTCTAAGCAACGAATCGCACCAGCAAGGACCATCCCGCCCA
>NZ_CAWUDP010000678.1:0-75 GCF_963920835.1 Scytonema sp. PCC 10023 | reverse complement strand
GGTCATACCCCTCTATTTTCTAGAGGCTCCTACCAGAAACGAGTCGCACTATTTGAGTTGGTGCAGAACGCGAAT
>NZ_CAWUDP010000677.1:0-76 GCF_963920835.1 Scytonema sp. PCC 10023 | reverse complement strand
CAGTGCTTCGGGTAATAAATGGGATGGCAGTTTGTCGGCTAAGGCTGCTAGTGCCGTGGCGCGATCTCTCTCATCC
>NZ_CAWUDP010000676.1:0-76 GCF_963920835.1 Scytonema sp. PCC 10023 | reverse complement strand
TATGCCCAGTCAGGGTTTGCAAATGCTTGCCTGTTGCCACATCCCAGAGTTTGATGGTGTTGTCACCACTGCCAGA
>NZ_CAWUDP010000675.1:0-76 GCF_963920835.1 Scytonema sp. PCC 10023 | reverse complement strand
TCTGGCAGTGATGACAAGACGATCAAACTCTGGGATGTGGCAACAGGCAAGCATTTGCAAACCCTGACTGGGCATA
>NZ_CAWUDP010000674.1:0-76 GCF_963920835.1 Scytonema sp. PCC 10023 | reverse complement strand
CTTGACGAACGGTGCACAGGAGTGTGGTGTTTCCCCCAACGATGAAACTGATAACCCTTCGGGTTCGCCAGTCGCC
>NZ_CAWUDP010000673.1:0-76 GCF_963920835.1 Scytonema sp. PCC 10023 | reverse complement strand
CGGCTAAGGCTGCTAGTGCCGTGGCGCGATCTGACTCATCCTGAATCAGTTTTGCAGCAGCCAGTGCTTCGGGTAA
>NZ_CAWUDP010000672.1:0-77 GCF_963920835.1 Scytonema sp. PCC 10023 | reverse complement strand
ATTACCCGAAGTACTGGCTGCTGCAAAACTGATTCAGGATGAGGATTTTCGCGCCACGGCACTAGCTGTCTTAGCTG
>NZ_CAWUDP010000671.1:0-77 GCF_963920835.1 Scytonema sp. PCC 10023 | reverse complement strand
CTGGGTTTGGGGCGTCAGCTTCAGCCCGGATGGCAAAATGCTGGCAACTGCAAGTAATGACAACACGGTGAAACTGT
>NZ_CAWUDP010000670.1:0-77 GCF_963920835.1 Scytonema sp. PCC 10023 | reverse complement strand
ACAGTGAAGCCGAACCCCTGTTTCGCCAAGCGCTGGAAATGAGAAAACGTCTGCTGGGGGAACAACATCCCGATGTG
>NZ_CAWUDP010000669.1:0-77 GCF_963920835.1 Scytonema sp. PCC 10023 | reverse complement strand
AGACCCACCGCCACCGACCCCGCCACCGCCACCGCCACGATAGACCCACCGCCACCGACCCCGCCACCGCCACCGCC
>NZ_CAWUDP010000668.1:0-77 GCF_963920835.1 Scytonema sp. PCC 10023 | reverse complement strand
TAGCAGCCTTAGCCGACAAACTGCCTATTGATTTATTACCCGAAGCACTGGCTGCTGCAAAACTGATTCAGGATGAG
>NZ_CAWUDP010000667.1:0-77 GCF_963920835.1 Scytonema sp. PCC 10023 | reverse complement strand
CGCACTGCCACCGGAAATTGGACAACTCATCAACCTGCAATCGCTCCACCTCAGCCACAATCAACTGAGCGCACTGC
>NZ_CAWUDP010000666.1:0-77 GCF_963920835.1 Scytonema sp. PCC 10023 | reverse complement strand
GGATAATGTCTCTGGGTCATCTTTGAATGCTTTTGCTAACTCTTCGACTGCTGCTGTTCGCACATGATAATCTTCAT
>NZ_CAWUDP010000665.1:0-77 GCF_963920835.1 Scytonema sp. PCC 10023 | reverse complement strand
TCAAGATTCTTCTGTGCGTAGCAGTGCCGCATCTGCATTAGGAGAAATCAAAGATACCCAGGCAGTACAAGCTTTGA
>NZ_CAWUDP010000664.1:0-78 GCF_963920835.1 Scytonema sp. PCC 10023 | reverse complement strand
GTAGCCAAGTCTTAACCACGGGCGCGGTAGGCAACGGCGGCACGATAAGCCTGAATGCACCCAAAGTGACAGTATCAG
>NZ_CAWUDP010000663.1:0-78 GCF_963920835.1 Scytonema sp. PCC 10023 | reverse complement strand
GGGGAGTATCGGTATTTGGTTGTTGATTTCGTGGAAGAGTATCGGTATTTGGTTGTTGATTTCGTGGAAGAGTATCGG
>NZ_CAWUDP010000662.1:0-78 GCF_963920835.1 Scytonema sp. PCC 10023 | reverse complement strand
CCGATACTCTTCCACGAAATCAACAACCAAATACCGATACTCTTCCACGAAATCAGCAACCAAATACCGATACTCCCT
>NZ_CAWUDP010000661.1:0-78 GCF_963920835.1 Scytonema sp. PCC 10023 | reverse complement strand
AGCTGACGCCAAAAACCTCCTTCGTATGCCCAGTGAGAGTTTTGATTTCTTTGCCCGTGCTGGTGTCCCACAGTTTCA
>NZ_CAWUDP010000660.1:0-78 GCF_963920835.1 Scytonema sp. PCC 10023 | reverse complement strand
CGGCGGGTGCTCCTGGTAAGCAAGGTTCCCCAGGTCCGGCGGGTGCTCCTGGTAAGCAAGGTTCCCCAGGTCCGGCGG
>NZ_CAWUDP010000659.1:0-78 GCF_963920835.1 Scytonema sp. PCC 10023 | reverse complement strand
TAATGTCTCTGGGTCATCTTTGAATGCTTTTGCTAACTCTTGGACTGCTGCTGTTCGCACATGATAATCTTCATCACT
>NZ_CAWUDP010000658.1:0-79 GCF_963920835.1 Scytonema sp. PCC 10023 | reverse complement strand
TATTTGGTTGCTGATTTCGTGGAAGAGTATCGGTATTTGGTTGCTGATTTCGTGGAAGAGTATCGGTATTTGGTTGCTG
>NZ_CAWUDP010000657.1:0-79 GCF_963920835.1 Scytonema sp. PCC 10023 | reverse complement strand
CAGCAACCAAATACCGATACTCCCCCACGAAATCAGCAACCAAATACCGATACTCTTCCACGAAATCAGCAACCAAATA
>NZ_CAWUDP010000656.1:0-79 GCF_963920835.1 Scytonema sp. PCC 10023 | reverse complement strand
TCCAGAAAATCCAACACCAGGTATAACACCTCCAGAAAATCCAACACCAGGTATAACACCTCCAGAAAATCCAACACCA
>NZ_CAWUDP010000655.1:0-80 GCF_963920835.1 Scytonema sp. PCC 10023 | reverse complement strand
CATTATTGACAAGCTCAACTGAATCGGACGCTCGCACCGACACGCTGCCTGCATTTCCTTGCCCTAAAGTGCTGGCAAGC
>NZ_CAWUDP010000654.1:0-80 GCF_963920835.1 Scytonema sp. PCC 10023 | reverse complement strand
AGGACTTCTGCACCCACAGCAACTGGTAATACCACCCCAACACCGAAACCAACCGCCACTGGCACGACTTCCACACCCAC
>NZ_CAWUDP010000653.1:0-80 GCF_963920835.1 Scytonema sp. PCC 10023 | reverse complement strand
AAGCGGGCATACTCGTGAAGTCTTTAGCGTGGCATTTAGTCCGGATGGCAAAACTGTCGCTTCTGCAAGTGAGGACAAAA
>NZ_CAWUDP010000652.1:0-80 GCF_963920835.1 Scytonema sp. PCC 10023 | reverse complement strand
GCAAACCCTGACTGGGCATAGCTCTGGGGTCTGGAGCGTGGCATTTAGCCCGGATGGCAAAACCTTGGCTTCTGGCAGTG
>NZ_CAWUDP010000651.1:0-80 GCF_963920835.1 Scytonema sp. PCC 10023 | reverse complement strand
GCAGTGCGCTCAGTTGATTGTGGCTGAGGTCGAGCGATTGCAGGTTGATGAGTTGGACAATTTCCGGTGGCAGTGCGCTC
>NZ_CAWUDP010000650.1:0-80 GCF_963920835.1 Scytonema sp. PCC 10023 | reverse complement strand
AGCTTACAGCGATCGCATCCGGGGGGAGCGGGCAGAGAATTTAGAAATTGCGATCTCATGCTACACACAGGCGTTGCAAG
>NZ_CAWUDP010000649.1:0-80 GCF_963920835.1 Scytonema sp. PCC 10023 | reverse complement strand
ACGGGTGGATTCAAATTGTGAGGTGGCGATTAACTTTACCAAAGCATCTATCGCAGTTGAGTTGTTGCCAACAGCTATTT
>NZ_CAWUDP010000648.1:0-81 GCF_963920835.1 Scytonema sp. PCC 10023 | reverse complement strand
TTCGGGTAATACGGATGGCAGTTTGTCAGCTAAGACAGCTAGTGCCGTGGCGCGAAAATCCTCATCCTGAATCAGTTTTGC
>NZ_CAWUDP010000647.1:0-81 GCF_963920835.1 Scytonema sp. PCC 10023 | reverse complement strand
TACTGGGCAAGGAACATCCGGATGTGGCACAAAGCCTCAACAATTTGGCAGCACTGTACCACACACAGGGGAACTATCAAC
>NZ_CAWUDP010000646.1:0-81 GCF_963920835.1 Scytonema sp. PCC 10023 | reverse complement strand
GGGAAAATAGATCCTGGCAACTCAAGTGCGATAGATGCTTTGGTAAAGTTAATCGACACCTCACAGGATGAAGACACCCGT
>NZ_CAWUDP010000645.1:0-81 GCF_963920835.1 Scytonema sp. PCC 10023 | reverse complement strand
CAATCGCCTCTGGCACTGCGCTTTGGGCGATCGCCTCTGGCACTGCGCTTTGGGCAATCGCCTCTGGCACTGCGCTTTGGG
>NZ_CAWUDP010000644.1:0-81 GCF_963920835.1 Scytonema sp. PCC 10023 | reverse complement strand
CTGAGCGCTGGTTAAATGCCTCTGTCAATGAGCTCACACAAGCTTGCAACTGCTGTATTTGTTGCTCTAGCCCGGTAGGGT
>NZ_CAWUDP010000643.1:0-83 GCF_963920835.1 Scytonema sp. PCC 10023 | reverse complement strand
TCGCGCCACGGCACTAGCTGTCTTAGCTGACAAACTGCCATCCGTATTACCCGAAGCACTGGCTGCCGCAAAACTGATTCAGG
>NZ_CAWUDP010000642.1:0-83 GCF_963920835.1 Scytonema sp. PCC 10023 | reverse complement strand
CGTTCTAGAGCGGCATTAGCCCTAGGAGAAATCAAATCATCAACGGCAGTTCCACTGTTAATTAAACTCCTAGAACATGAAGA
>NZ_CAWUDP010000641.1:0-83 GCF_963920835.1 Scytonema sp. PCC 10023 | reverse complement strand
TTAAGTGGAAATTCTGGAATCGTAATTCAGCAATTAATTATCTGTATTTAATTGCCTACCATGTGAAGGTGAGAATGTCTCCT
>NZ_CAWUDP010000640.1:0-84 GCF_963920835.1 Scytonema sp. PCC 10023 | reverse complement strand
GTGGCACAAAGTTTGAATGCTCTGGCAGCGCTGTACCAAAATCAAGGACGCTACAGTGAAGCCGAACCCCTGTATCGCCAAGCG
>NZ_CAWUDP010000639.1:0-84 GCF_963920835.1 Scytonema sp. PCC 10023 | reverse complement strand
AGAGGTCAACAGTGCAGAATTTAGCCCGAATGGTCAACGCATTGTGACTGCATCAGATGACCGCACAGCCAAGGTGTGGGATAC
>NZ_CAWUDP010000638.1:0-84 GCF_963920835.1 Scytonema sp. PCC 10023 | reverse complement strand
CGGCGGGTGCTCCTGGTAAACAAGGAGTACCAGGTCCGGCGGGTGCTCCTGGTAAACAAGGAGTACCAGGTCCGGCGGGTGCTC
>NZ_CAWUDP010000637.1:0-85 GCF_963920835.1 Scytonema sp. PCC 10023 | reverse complement strand
CTGAAGCCAGAATCTTGCCATCCGGGCTGAAGCTGACGCCAAAAACCTCCTTCGTATGCCCAGTGAGAGTTTTGATTTCTTTGCC
>NZ_CAWUDP010000636.1:0-86 GCF_963920835.1 Scytonema sp. PCC 10023 | reverse complement strand
GCAGTGCGCTCAGTTGATTGTGGCTGAGGTGGAGCGATTGCAGGTTGATGAGTTGGACAATTTCCGGTGGCAGTGCGCTCAGTTGA
>NZ_CAWUDP010000635.1:0-86 GCF_963920835.1 Scytonema sp. PCC 10023 | reverse complement strand
GCAGTGCGCTCAGTTGATTGTGGCTGAGGTCGAGCGATTGCAGGTTGATGAGTTGTCCAATTTCCGGTGGCAGTGCGCTCAGTTGA
>NZ_CAWUDP010000634.1:0-86 GCF_963920835.1 Scytonema sp. PCC 10023 | reverse complement strand
TTTAGAAATTGCGATCTCATGCTACACACAGGCGTTGCAAGAATACACGCGCGCTCGCTTTCCCATCGACTGGGCAATGACGCAAA
>NZ_CAWUDP010000633.1:0-86 GCF_963920835.1 Scytonema sp. PCC 10023 | reverse complement strand
TGCAGGTTGGTGAGTTGTCCAATTTCCGGTGGCAGTGCGCTCAGTTGATTGATGCGGAGGTCGAGCGATTGCAGGTTGATGAGTTG
>NZ_CAWUDP010000632.1:0-86 GCF_963920835.1 Scytonema sp. PCC 10023 | reverse complement strand
TCTTAGGGGCAGAGATTGGTTGAAGTACTCTAGTGCTTTCTGCTTTTGTCCTAAAGCGGAGTAGACTCCACCGATGTTATTGAGGG
>NZ_CAWUDP010000631.1:0-86 GCF_963920835.1 Scytonema sp. PCC 10023 | reverse complement strand
CGCACTGCCACCGGAAATTGGACAACTCATCAACCTGCAATCGCTCCACCTCAGCATCAATCAACTGAGCGCACTGCCACCGGAAA
>NZ_CAWUDP010000630.1:0-87 GCF_963920835.1 Scytonema sp. PCC 10023 | reverse complement strand
GCACGCTAAACAGCACGCTAAACAGCACGCTAAACAGCACGCCGCTCGCCACGCCTAACAGCACGCTAAACAGCACGCTAAACAGCA
>NZ_CAWUDP010000629.1:0-87 GCF_963920835.1 Scytonema sp. PCC 10023 | reverse complement strand
TGCGTAGCAGTGCCGCATCTGCATTAGGAGAAATCAAAGATACCCAGGTAGTACAAGCTTTGATTCAAGCTTTGAATCATCAAGATT
>NZ_CAWUDP010000628.1:0-88 GCF_963920835.1 Scytonema sp. PCC 10023 | reverse complement strand
TAGCAGCCTTAGCCGACAAACTGCCTATTGATTTATTACCCGAAGCACTGGCTGCCGCAAAACTGATTCAGGATGAGAGAGATCGCGC
>NZ_CAWUDP010000627.1:0-88 GCF_963920835.1 Scytonema sp. PCC 10023 | reverse complement strand
CGGCTAAGGCTGCTAGTGCCGTGGCGCGATCTGACTCATCCTGAATCAGTTTTGCCGCAGCCAGTGCTTCGGGTAATACGGATGGCAG
>NZ_CAWUDP010000626.1:0-88 GCF_963920835.1 Scytonema sp. PCC 10023 | reverse complement strand
CACGCGCGCTCGCTTTCCCATCGACTGGGCAATGACGCAAAACAACCTGGGCATAGCTTACCTTTATCGCATCCGGGGGGAGCGGGCA
>NZ_CAWUDP010000625.1:0-89 GCF_963920835.1 Scytonema sp. PCC 10023 | reverse complement strand
CAGCTAAGACAGCTAGTGCCGTGGCGCGAAAATCCTCATCCTGAATCAGTTTTGCGGCAGCCAGTGCTTCGGGTAATACGGATGGCAGT
>NZ_CAWUDP010000624.1:0-89 GCF_963920835.1 Scytonema sp. PCC 10023 | reverse complement strand
GCAACCAAATACCGATACTCTTCCACGAAATCAACAACCAAATACCGATACTCCCTCACGAAATCAGCAACCAAATACCGATACTCTTC
>NZ_CAWUDP010000623.1:0-89 GCF_963920835.1 Scytonema sp. PCC 10023 | reverse complement strand
ACTGCCATCCGTATTACCCGAAGCACTGGCTGCCGCAAAACTGATTCAGGATGAGTCAGATCGCGCCACGGCACTAGCAGCCTTAGCCG
>NZ_CAWUDP010000622.1:0-89 GCF_963920835.1 Scytonema sp. PCC 10023 | reverse complement strand
GCGGGCAGAGAATTTAGAAATTGCGATCTCATGCTACACACAGGCGTTGCAAGAACGCACGCGCGCTCGCTTTCCCATCGACTGGGCAA
>NZ_CAWUDP010000621.1:0-89 GCF_963920835.1 Scytonema sp. PCC 10023 | reverse complement strand
ATGCCTCAGCCGCTTTGGCACGAACGTCAGCGTCTACCTTTTCATCCTTGAGGATATTGAGGATGTCTGGAACGTATTTTGCTGCCGCT
>NZ_CAWUDP010000620.1:0-89 GCF_963920835.1 Scytonema sp. PCC 10023 | reverse complement strand
AGCTTTGAATCATCAAGATTCTTCTGTGCGTAGCAGTGCCGCATCTGCATTAGGAAAAATCAAAGATACCCAGGCAGTACAAGCTTTGA
>NZ_CAWUDP010000619.1:0-90 GCF_963920835.1 Scytonema sp. PCC 10023 | reverse complement strand
CACATCGGGATGTTGTTCCCCCAGCAGACGTTTTCTCATTTCCAGCGCTTGGCGATACAGGGGTTCGGCTTCACTGTAGCGTCCTTGATT
>NZ_CAWUDP010000618.1:0-90 GCF_963920835.1 Scytonema sp. PCC 10023 | reverse complement strand
ATCCGGGCTAAATGCCACGCTCCAGACCCCAGAGCTATGCCCAGTCAGGGTTTGCAAATGCTTGCCTGTTGCCACATCCCAGAGTTTGAT
>NZ_CAWUDP010000617.1:0-90 GCF_963920835.1 Scytonema sp. PCC 10023 | reverse complement strand
ACTGTTAATTAAACTCCTAGAACATGAAGATTCTGATGTGCGTTCTAGAGCGGCAGATGCCCTAGGACAAATCAAATCATCAACGGCAGT
>NZ_CAWUDP010000616.1:0-90 GCF_963920835.1 Scytonema sp. PCC 10023 | reverse complement strand
ACTGCCGTTGATGATTTGATTTCTCCTAGGGCTAATGCCGCTCTAGAACGCACATCAGAATCTTCATGTTCTAGGAGTTTAATTAACAGT
>NZ_CAWUDP010000615.1:0-90 GCF_963920835.1 Scytonema sp. PCC 10023 | reverse complement strand
ACAGTTAATTAAACTCCTAGAAGATGAAGATTCTTATGTGCGTTCTAGAGCGGCATTAGCCCTAGGAGAAATCAAATCATCAACGGCAGT
>NZ_CAWUDP010000614.1:0-91 GCF_963920835.1 Scytonema sp. PCC 10023 | reverse complement strand
GTGCTTTGGCTTAAGTCTTCTATTTGCTGTAGCTCCGAGCGCTGGTTAAATGCCTCTGTCAATGAGCTCACACAAGCTTGCAACTGCTGAA
>NZ_CAWUDP010000613.1:0-91 GCF_963920835.1 Scytonema sp. PCC 10023 | reverse complement strand
TGTAGGAGCCAGCAATAAGAAACGCTTCGACCAGCAATAAGGATCATTCTGAGCCAGGATTAATTGCAACTATGTTGGTGCGTTGAGCCAG
>NZ_CAWUDP010000612.1:0-92 GCF_963920835.1 Scytonema sp. PCC 10023 | reverse complement strand
CTTGTCATCACTGCCAGAAGCAATCGTCTTGCCATCCGGGCTGAATGCGACGCTCCAGACAGAACTGCTATGCCCAGTGAGGGTTTTGAGTT
>NZ_CAWUDP010000611.1:0-92 GCF_963920835.1 Scytonema sp. PCC 10023 | reverse complement strand
AAGACAAGATCGAATCTGAACTCACTGACGACGAGGACGAGCAACAGATAGATGTTGATGATGATGATGTTGAACAAGACAAGATCGAATCT
>NZ_CAWUDP010000610.1:0-92 GCF_963920835.1 Scytonema sp. PCC 10023 | reverse complement strand
CATATATCACTAGCGGACTCCGCGCCGCTAGTTAGAGGCTCATATCTTGCACCTCTAAGGATAAACCCCTAATACACAAATAGGAGTGTAAG
>NZ_CAWUDP010000609.1:0-93 GCF_963920835.1 Scytonema sp. PCC 10023 | reverse complement strand
CTCCTCATCTCCCTCATCCCCCTCATCTCCCTCATCCCCCTCATCCTCCTCATCCCCCTCATCCCCCTCATCCTCCTCATCTCCCTCATCCCC
>NZ_CAWUDP010000608.1:0-93 GCF_963920835.1 Scytonema sp. PCC 10023 | reverse complement strand
TGTTGTCACCACTGCCAGAAGCCAAGGTTTTGCCATCGGGGCTAAATGCCACGCTATAGACCGACTGGCTATGCCCAGTCAGGGTTTGCGAAT
>NZ_CAWUDP010000607.1:0-94 GCF_963920835.1 Scytonema sp. PCC 10023 | reverse complement strand
TAACTTTGTCCTCTAATGCAGACATAGTGGACAAGGATATAACTTTGTCCTCTAATGCAGACATAGTGGACAAGGATATAACTTTGTCCTCTAA
>NZ_CAWUDP010000606.1:0-94 GCF_963920835.1 Scytonema sp. PCC 10023 | reverse complement strand
AATCTTTTGACTTTTGACTTTTGACTTTTGACTTGATGTATCCCGAGGTCGGTCGCAATCTTAAGGAAAGCTTTCAAACTATAAACAGGGTTCG
>NZ_CAWUDP010000605.1:0-95 GCF_963920835.1 Scytonema sp. PCC 10023 | reverse complement strand
TCCGGGGAGAGCGTGCCGAGAATTTAGAAATTGCGATCTCATGCTACACAAACGCCTTGCAAGAACGCACGCGCGCTCGCTTTCCCATCGACTGG
>NZ_CAWUDP010000604.1:0-95 GCF_963920835.1 Scytonema sp. PCC 10023 | reverse complement strand
TAGAGGCTCCTACCAGAAACGAGTCGCACTATTTGAGTTGGTGCAGAACGCGAATTGTGCTGTTTACGGCTTTGGGAGAACCAATGAGTGTATGT
>NZ_CAWUDP010000603.1:0-95 GCF_963920835.1 Scytonema sp. PCC 10023 | reverse complement strand
TGACCCAGAGACATTATCCTGGCTCAAAACTCGTGCCACTAGTGATGAAGATTATCATGTGCGAACAGCAGCAGTCCAAGAGTTAGCAAAAGCAT
>NZ_CAWUDP010000602.1:0-95 GCF_963920835.1 Scytonema sp. PCC 10023 | reverse complement strand
TTTTTTGCTCACTGTTTACTGGTCACTCCTGACTGAAAAGTGGGTCTCCCTAAAAAGGAGGTGATCCAGCCACACCTTCCGGTACGGCTACCTTG
>NZ_CAWUDP010000601.1:0-95 GCF_963920835.1 Scytonema sp. PCC 10023 | reverse complement strand
ACCAGACCGATTTTCCCCAACACACCTGTTGTGTCCATCAACTGTTTGAAGCCCAAGTGGAACAAACACCCGATGCTGTAGCCGTCGTGTTTGAA
>NZ_CAWUDP010000600.1:0-97 GCF_963920835.1 Scytonema sp. PCC 10023 | reverse complement strand
GGCGGATTGTACACAGCAGATGGTAAGTTACCTGGTGGCTGTGGCGGATTGTACACAGCAGATGGTAAGTTACCTGGTGGCTGTGGCGGATTGTACA
>NZ_CAWUDP010000599.1:0-98 GCF_963920835.1 Scytonema sp. PCC 10023 | reverse complement strand
GATTGGTTGAAGTACTCTAGTGCTTTCTGCTTTTGTCCTAAATCGGAGTAGACTCCACCGATGTTATTGAGGGTTGTGGCTTCGCCTGAGCGATCGCC
>NZ_CAWUDP010000598.1:0-98 GCF_963920835.1 Scytonema sp. PCC 10023 | reverse complement strand
ACCAGTATGCCCGGTGAAGGTGGAAATTAGTTGACCCGTGCTGATATTCCACAATTTGATGGTTTTGTCCTCACTTGCAGAAGCGACAGTTTTGCCAT
>NZ_CAWUDP010000597.1:0-99 GCF_963920835.1 Scytonema sp. PCC 10023 | reverse complement strand
TATTTGGTTGCTGATTTCGTGGGGGAGTATCGGTATTTGGTTGTTGATTTCGTGGGGGAGTATCGGTATTTGGTTGTTGATTTCGTGGAAGAGTATCGG
>NZ_CAWUDP010000596.1:0-100 GCF_963920835.1 Scytonema sp. PCC 10023 | reverse complement strand
GATGAGGGAGATGAGGGAGATGAGGTAGATGAGGGAGATGAGGGAGATGAGGGAGATGAGGGAGATGAGGTAGATGAGGGAGATGAGGGAGATGAGGGAG
>NZ_CAWUDP010000595.1:0-100 GCF_963920835.1 Scytonema sp. PCC 10023 | reverse complement strand
CGCCCAGGTTGTTTTGCGTCATTGCCCAGTCGATGGGAAAGCGAGCGCGCGTGCGGACTTGCAACGCCTGTGTGTAGCATGAGATCGCAATTTCTAAATT
>NZ_CAWUDP010000594.1:0-100 GCF_963920835.1 Scytonema sp. PCC 10023 | reverse complement strand
GGAACTGCCGTTGATGATTTGATTTGTCCTAGGGCATCTGCCGCTCTAGAACGCATATCAGAATCTTCATGTTCTAGGAGTTTAATTAACAGTGGAACTG
>NZ_CAWUDP010000593.1:0-100 GCF_963920835.1 Scytonema sp. PCC 10023 | reverse complement strand
GCGTCAGCTTCAGCCCGGATGGCAAGATTCTGGCTTCAGGAAGTCTTGACAAGACGGTGAAACTGTGGGACACCAGCACGGGCAAAGAAATCAAAACTCT
>NZ_CAWUDP010000592.1:0-100 GCF_963920835.1 Scytonema sp. PCC 10023 | reverse complement strand
AAAACCGCCGGATGGTGCATTAGCCACTAAGTATATGTAGTGTTATCGCGCAGCGCAACGCACCAAAACCGCCGGATGGTGCATTAGCCACTAAGTATAT
>NZ_CAWUDP010000591.1:0-101 GCF_963920835.1 Scytonema sp. PCC 10023 | reverse complement strand
TAACTTTGTCCTCTAATGCAGACATAGTGGACAAGGATATAACTTTGTCCTCTAACACAGAGATAGTGGACAATGTTGTGGCTGTAAAGATTCTTTACAGC
>NZ_CAWUDP010000590.1:0-101 GCF_963920835.1 Scytonema sp. PCC 10023 | reverse complement strand
CACTGGCTGCTGCAAAACTGATTCAGGATGAGAGAGATCGCGCCACGGCACTAGCTGTCTTAGCCGACAAACTGCCATCCGTATTACCCGAAGCACTGGCT
>NZ_CAWUDP010000589.1:0-101 GCF_963920835.1 Scytonema sp. PCC 10023 | reverse complement strand
TTACCCGAAGCACTGGCTGCTGCAAAACTGATTCAGGATGAGTCAGATCGCGCCAGGGCACTAGCAGCCTTAGCCGACAAACTGCCATCCGTATTACCCGA
>NZ_CAWUDP010000588.1:0-101 GCF_963920835.1 Scytonema sp. PCC 10023 | reverse complement strand
CAAAGATGACCCAGAGACATTAACCATTCTCAAAAATTGTGCCACTAGTGATAAACATTCTAATGTGCGAAGAGCAGCAGTCCAAGAGTTAGCAAAAGCAT
>NZ_CAWUDP010000587.1:0-101 GCF_963920835.1 Scytonema sp. PCC 10023 | reverse complement strand
GATCGCAATTTCTAAATTCTCTGCCCGCTCCCCCCGGATGCGATCGCTGTAAGCTGCGCCCAGGTTGTTTTGCGTCATTGCCCAGTCGATGGGAAAGCGAG
>NZ_CAWUDP010000586.1:0-102 GCF_963920835.1 Scytonema sp. PCC 10023 | reverse complement strand
GAAGGGCTTCGGGCATTAATGCTTCGGGCAGTTTGTCAGCTAAAGCTGTTAGGGCTTTGGCGCGATACTCTTGATTAGCAATCTCGCGAGCAACTTGAAGGG
>NZ_CAWUDP010000585.1:0-102 GCF_963920835.1 Scytonema sp. PCC 10023 | reverse complement strand
TCTTTGAATGCTTTTGCTAACTCTTGGACTGCTGCTCTTCGCACATCATAATCTTCATCACTAGTGGCACGAGTTTTGAGCCAGGATAATGTCTCTGGGTCA
>NZ_CAWUDP010000584.1:0-103 GCF_963920835.1 Scytonema sp. PCC 10023 | reverse complement strand
TACTGCCTGGGTATCTTTGATTTCTCCTAATGCATATGCGGCACTGCTACGCACAGAAGAATCTTCATCATTCAAAGCTTGAATCAAAGCTTGTACTGCCTGG
>NZ_CAWUDP010000583.1:0-103 GCF_963920835.1 Scytonema sp. PCC 10023 | reverse complement strand
TTCGGGTAATACGGATGGCAGTTTGTCAGCTAAGACAGCTAGTGCCGTGGCGCGATATCTCTCATCCTGAATCAGTTTTGCAGCAGCCAGTGCTTCGGGTAAT
>NZ_CAWUDP010000582.1:0-103 GCF_963920835.1 Scytonema sp. PCC 10023 | reverse complement strand
AGAGTTTTGATTTCTTTGCCCGTGCTGGTGTCCCACAGTTTCACCGTCTTGTCAAAACTTCCTGAAGCCAGCATCTTGCCATCCGGGCTGAAGCTGACGCCAA
>NZ_CAWUDP010000581.1:0-103 GCF_963920835.1 Scytonema sp. PCC 10023 | reverse complement strand
TGCCGTCAACTGATGCTGTTACAATGCGTTGACCATCCGGGCTAAATGCTGCACTGTTGACCTCTTTCTGATGCCCTTTGAGGTCAGCAAGCAGCTTACCATT
>NZ_CAWUDP010000580.1:0-103 GCF_963920835.1 Scytonema sp. PCC 10023 | reverse complement strand
ACCCCCTTTTTGGGAAAATTTTTTTGGTGAGAAAAATTTCTGATGCCAAAAAAAATAGAGAGCCACTTGGGTAGCTCTCCAGATCATCAGGGTGCATCTACTT
>NZ_CAWUDP010000579.1:0-103 GCF_963920835.1 Scytonema sp. PCC 10023 | reverse complement strand
CTGACCTGAGCCATGCCTACCTGAGCAATGCCTACCTAAGCAATGCCAACCTGAGTGGTGCTGACCTGAGCCATGCCTACCTGAGCAATGCCTACCTAAGCAA
>NZ_CAWUDP010000578.1:0-103 GCF_963920835.1 Scytonema sp. PCC 10023 | reverse complement strand
CAATCGTCTTGCCATCCGGACTGAACGCTACGTGCCAAACCGGAAACGAATGCCCCTTGAGGGTTGTGATGAAAGTGCCATCAGCACGCCACAGTTTCACGGT
>NZ_CAWUDP010000577.1:0-104 GCF_963920835.1 Scytonema sp. PCC 10023 | reverse complement strand
GTATCTTTGATTTCTCCTAATGCAGATGCGGCACTGCTACGCACAGAAAAATCTTGATGATTCAAAGCTTGAATCAAAGCTTGTACTACCTGGGTATCTTTGAT
>NZ_CAWUDP010000576.1:0-104 GCF_963920835.1 Scytonema sp. PCC 10023 | reverse complement strand
ATCAAAGATACCCAGGCAGTACAAGCTTTGATTCAAGCTTTGAATGATGAAGATTTTTCTGTGCGTAGCAGTGCCGCATCTGCATTAGGAGAAATCAAAGATAC
>NZ_CAWUDP010000575.1:0-104 GCF_963920835.1 Scytonema sp. PCC 10023 | reverse complement strand
TGGTGGCTGAGGCGGATTGTACACAGCAGATGGTAAGTTACTTGGTGGCTGAGGCGGATTGTACACAGCAGATGGTAAGTTACCTGGTGGCTGAGGCGGATTGT
>NZ_CAWUDP010000574.1:0-104 GCF_963920835.1 Scytonema sp. PCC 10023 | reverse complement strand
AATGAGCTCACACAAGCTTGCAACTGCTGTATTTGTTGCTCTAGCCCGGTAGGGTCAAACGGTGCTGGTATTGGCGGCAGTGCTGAAACCTGCTCTTGCAGTTG
>NZ_CAWUDP010000573.1:0-105 GCF_963920835.1 Scytonema sp. PCC 10023 | reverse complement strand
GCCTGCGCCGCCACCGAAGCCGCCTGCGCCGCCACCGAAGCCGCCTGCGCCGCCATCAGAACCGCCTGCGCCGCCACCGAAGCCGCCTGCGCCGCCACCGAAGCC
>NZ_CAWUDP010000572.1:0-105 GCF_963920835.1 Scytonema sp. PCC 10023 | reverse complement strand
AACTGTGGGAGACCAGCACGGGCAAAGAAATCAAAACTCTCACTGGGCATACAAAGGAGGTTTTTGGCGTCAGCTTCAGCCCGGATGGCAAGATTCTGGCTTCAG
>NZ_CAWUDP010000571.1:0-105 GCF_963920835.1 Scytonema sp. PCC 10023 | reverse complement strand
TCAACTGAGCGCACTGCCACCGGAAATTGGACAACTCACCAACCTGCAAACGCTCCACCTCAGCATCAATCAACTGAGCGCACTGCCACCGGAAATTGGACAACT
>NZ_CAWUDP010000570.1:0-105 GCF_963920835.1 Scytonema sp. PCC 10023 | reverse complement strand
CATCGAATTGCCGTTTCTCTTGTCACCCCTGTGATATCAGCTGCTTGCTGATTATAGCGGTTCTCGGTTGGGTCTAATACATTCTGGTAAAATTAAACGAGGGTA
>NZ_CAWUDP010000569.1:0-105 GCF_963920835.1 Scytonema sp. PCC 10023 | reverse complement strand
GCTTCTGCAAGTGAGGACAATACCATCAAATTGTGGAATATCAGCACCGGTAAACAAATTTCTACCTTAAGCGGGCATACTCGTGAAGTCTTTAGCGTGGCATTT
>NZ_CAWUDP010000568.1:0-105 GCF_963920835.1 Scytonema sp. PCC 10023 | reverse complement strand
ATTCTTAAAGTTCTTGAAGAAACCAAGGCTTTAGGCGTCTCTAAAATTGCTAGACGTGTTGGCTTATCACGCGCAACTGTTTATGCCGTCTGCCAAAAAATTGAG
>NZ_CAWUDP010000567.1:0-105 GCF_963920835.1 Scytonema sp. PCC 10023 | reverse complement strand
ACAAGCGCAAAGCTAGGTCACTACAAAAGCTAATTCTGAAATCCAAAGCAGCTAGTACTGTGCGACAGAAATAATCAGACAGTTTAGAAAACTAGAGGACGACCA
>NZ_CAWUDP010000566.1:0-105 GCF_963920835.1 Scytonema sp. PCC 10023 | reverse complement strand
TAATGCATCATCAATCCCTTGTTTTTTCAACCAGGTCAGCAGAAAATGACGTAGTTGATGAGGTGAGATAGGTTTGGACAATCCCGCTTCTTCTGCATACTTCGC
>NZ_CAWUDP010000565.1:0-106 GCF_963920835.1 Scytonema sp. PCC 10023 | reverse complement strand
AGGCTTTAATCTCGTTGCTCAATCTACGGCGACGGAATGTGTTTCTTAAGAGTTAAACAAATGTGTATTGACACGGGGCAAAACCCACCAATATGTTTCTCCGGAC
>NZ_CAWUDP010000564.1:0-106 GCF_963920835.1 Scytonema sp. PCC 10023 | reverse complement strand
CTCTAGACCCAGATTACCGTAATTTGTGGTTCAATTACCTGAAAATTGCTGTAACTTATCTTTCACACCTTTACGCACCCTTACACAAAGAGGGGATCCATCAAAA
>NZ_CAWUDP010000563.1:0-106 GCF_963920835.1 Scytonema sp. PCC 10023 | reverse complement strand
CCCCATTTAATGGAGTGCCAATCGATGACCCTGCTACTTACGGTTGTAACCATTATAGCGGTTCTCGGTTGGGTCTAATACATTCTGGTAAAATTAAACGAGGGTA
>NZ_CAWUDP010000562.1:0-106 GCF_963920835.1 Scytonema sp. PCC 10023 | reverse complement strand
GAGCTTGTCCTAAGTAGCCGATAACCTAGACAAGCTTAGTCATCTACTGACAGCTATCCCCCGTATCTTCTATTAGTTCATCAACAAGTTTTCTTAGCCGTTCTTG
>NZ_CAWUDP010000561.1:0-106 GCF_963920835.1 Scytonema sp. PCC 10023 | reverse complement strand
ACCGATGTTATTGAGGGTTGTGGCTTCGCCTGAGCGATCGCCGACTGCGCGTCTTAGGGGCAGAGATTGGTTGAAGTACTCTAGTGCTTTCTGCTTTTGTCCTAAA
>NZ_CAWUDP010000560.1:0-106 GCF_963920835.1 Scytonema sp. PCC 10023 | reverse complement strand
CTCAGGCTGGTAGTGCTTTTGTTGCCCGAATGCTGACCGTCGTTACAACTCTTAAGTCTCAGCGCCGGAATGTCCTGGATTTTATGACAGCAGCGACGAGTGCTGC
>NZ_CAWUDP010000559.1:0-107 GCF_963920835.1 Scytonema sp. PCC 10023 | reverse complement strand
CCACCGCCACCGCCACGATAGACCCACCGCCACCGACCCCGCCACCGCCACCGCCCCCACGTTCGCCACTACGACCCCACCAACCCGACCGACCCCGCCGCCACAGC
>NZ_CAWUDP010000558.1:0-107 GCF_963920835.1 Scytonema sp. PCC 10023 | reverse complement strand
ACTGTTTCCTGCGTCTTTTAACCACTGAAGTGCAAAGTAAGTGTACTCAAAATTAGTAACCGTTCAGAGGGGTAGGAGAGCGATCGTAAAAAATTGCCACCAAAATC
>NZ_CAWUDP010000557.1:0-107 GCF_963920835.1 Scytonema sp. PCC 10023 | reverse complement strand
TCAACTGAGCGCACTGCCACCGGAAATTGGACAACTCACCAACCTGCAAACGCTCGACCTCCGCCACAATCAACTGAGCGCACTGCCACCGGAAATTGGACAACTCA
>NZ_CAWUDP010000556.1:0-107 GCF_963920835.1 Scytonema sp. PCC 10023 | reverse complement strand
TGCCCTTTGAGGTCAGCAAGCAGCTTACCATTTGTATCCCACACCTTGGCTGTGCCGTCAACTGATGCTGTTACAATGCGTTGACCATCCGGGCTAAATGCTGCACT
>NZ_CAWUDP010000555.1:0-108 GCF_963920835.1 Scytonema sp. PCC 10023 | reverse complement strand
CAAAGATGACCCAGAGACATTAACCATTCTCAAAAATTGTGCCACTAGTGATAAAGATTATGATGTGCGAAGAGCAGCAGTCCAAGAGTTAGCAAAAGCATTCAAAGA
>NZ_CAWUDP010000554.1:0-108 GCF_963920835.1 Scytonema sp. PCC 10023 | reverse complement strand
TCCGGGGAGAGCGTGCCGAGAATTTAGAAATTGCGATCTCATGCTACACAAACGCGTTGCAAGAATACACGCGCGCTCGCTTTCCCATCGACTGGGCAATGACGCAAA
>NZ_CAWUDP010000553.1:0-108 GCF_963920835.1 Scytonema sp. PCC 10023 | reverse complement strand
CAGCAGTTGGTAAAACGTGTGCAACTCATCCAAACAATGGCAGCAGGCAACAATATAGCGGTTCTCACTTGGCTGCAATACAATAACCACAATGTTTAAACCAGCCAA
>NZ_CAWUDP010000552.1:0-108 GCF_963920835.1 Scytonema sp. PCC 10023 | reverse complement strand
CTCGGTTCTTGGTTTCGCTCCGGTTCAGCTTTCGTTGTTTTAGTTTTCTCATCAGCTCTTAAGAAACACATTCCGTCGCCGTAGATTGAGCAACGAGATTAAAGCCTA
>NZ_CAWUDP010000551.1:0-108 GCF_963920835.1 Scytonema sp. PCC 10023 | reverse complement strand
ATTAATTCATCAATAAGATTTCTCAACCGTTCCTGCCAACCAGGAATGGTTTTTAACTTATCTTTCACACCTTTACGCACCCTTACACAAAGAGGGGATCCATCAAAA
>NZ_CAWUDP010000550.1:0-108 GCF_963920835.1 Scytonema sp. PCC 10023 | reverse complement strand
TCTGCCTTCGTACTTCTGCCTTCTTACCCCCCTACTCTCCTGATTTATCCCCCATGAACCTATCCCACTAATAATATTTTGTTAATCCAAATGTGGATAGTAGCAAGG
>NZ_CAWUDP010000549.1:0-109 GCF_963920835.1 Scytonema sp. PCC 10023 | reverse complement strand
CCCAAATCAAGTCAAAAGTAGATTACCACAATCTGGCATTAGTGGGATAGGTTCAGGTACGTTCTTTGAGGGTGACCGCTTCTAATCTTGACCAAGCCGTATGATCTCC
>NZ_CAWUDP010000548.1:0-110 GCF_963920835.1 Scytonema sp. PCC 10023 | reverse complement strand
TGAGGCAAGAATCAAACTTAAACGCTTATATCCGGTTATTGACGATTAAGGACTAGTAGTTGATGAGGTGAGATAGGTTTGGACAATCCCGCTTCTTCTGCATACTTCGC
>NZ_CAWUDP010000547.1:0-110 GCF_963920835.1 Scytonema sp. PCC 10023 | reverse complement strand
TACTCTGGTCATACCCCTCTATTTTCTAGAGGCTCCTACCAGAAACGAGTCGCACGGTAGAGTCGATAGGAGGTATTACTCTCCGTACCTCTCTGTTAAATCTAGACGTG
>NZ_CAWUDP010000546.1:0-111 GCF_963920835.1 Scytonema sp. PCC 10023 | reverse complement strand
TTGTCGGGGGTATTTAACAGTTACCAGTTATCAGTTATCAGTTACCAGTTACCAGTTACCAGTTATCAGTTATCAGTTATCAGTTACCAGTTACCAGTTATCAGTTATCAG
>NZ_CAWUDP010000545.1:0-111 GCF_963920835.1 Scytonema sp. PCC 10023 | reverse complement strand
TGTACTACCTGGGTATCTTTGATTTCTCCTAATGCAGATGCGGCACTGCTACGCATAGAAGAATCTTCATCATTCAAAGCTTGAATCAAAGCTTGTACTGCCTGGGTATCT
>NZ_CAWUDP010000544.1:0-111 GCF_963920835.1 Scytonema sp. PCC 10023 | reverse complement strand
GGCTTCGGTGGCGGCGCAGGCGGCTTCGGTGGCGGCGCAGGCGGTTCTGATGGCGACGCAGGCGGATTTGGTGGCGCAGGCGGATTTGGTGGCGCAGGCGGATTTGGTGGC
>NZ_CAWUDP010000543.1:0-111 GCF_963920835.1 Scytonema sp. PCC 10023 | reverse complement strand
AGCATTCAAAGATGACCCAGAGACATTATCCTGGCTCAAAACTCGTGCCACTAGTAATGAAGATTATCATGTGCGAACAGCAGCAGTCGAAGAGTTAGCAAAAGCATTCAA
>NZ_CAWUDP010000542.1:0-111 GCF_963920835.1 Scytonema sp. PCC 10023 | reverse complement strand
CACCAGGAGGAGTCACACCACCAGGAGGAGTCACACCACCAGGAGGAGTCACACCGCCAGGAGGAGTCACACCACCAGGAGGAGTCACACCACCAGGAGGAGTCACACCAC
>NZ_CAWUDP010000541.1:0-111 GCF_963920835.1 Scytonema sp. PCC 10023 | reverse complement strand
TCCACCGATGTTATTGAGGGTTGTGGCTTCGCCCGTGCGATCGCCGAGTGCGCGAGATAGGGGTAGAGATTGGTTGTAGAACTTGAGTGCTTCCTGGTTTTGTCCTAAAGC
>NZ_CAWUDP010000540.1:0-111 GCF_963920835.1 Scytonema sp. PCC 10023 | reverse complement strand
CAAAAGCATTCAAAGATGACCCAGAGACATTAACCATTCTCAAAACTCGTGCCACAAGTGATGAAGATTATCATGTGCGAACAGCAGCAGTCCAAGAGTTAGCAAAAGCAT
>NZ_CAWUDP010000539.1:0-111 GCF_963920835.1 Scytonema sp. PCC 10023 | reverse complement strand
TCAAGATTCTTCTGTGCGTAGCAGTGCCGCATCTGCATTAGGAGAAATCAAAGATGCCCAGGCAGTACAAGCTTTGATTCAAGCTTTGAATCATCAAGATTCTTCTGTGCG
>NZ_CAWUDP010000538.1:0-111 GCF_963920835.1 Scytonema sp. PCC 10023 | reverse complement strand
TAATGGTTATGGACCAACAGAAACCACGACCTTTGCTTGTTGCTGCCCATTAACAGAGACTGCCACTCTGAGTACTTCTGTCCCCATTGGACGACCAATCTCAAACACGCA
>NZ_CAWUDP010000537.1:0-111 GCF_963920835.1 Scytonema sp. PCC 10023 | reverse complement strand
TAGGGATAAAAGCCAACAAAAATCAGGTAGCCTTATCGCGTATTTTTTTACATTACCTGGGTTTGTACGGAGAGGTGCAAGATCTGAGTTATGGTAAGCGTAGCTTTGCAA
>NZ_CAWUDP010000536.1:0-111 GCF_963920835.1 Scytonema sp. PCC 10023 | reverse complement strand
TTGCAAAGCTACGCTTACCATAACTCAGATCTTGCACCTCTCCGTACAAACCCAGCTAATGTAAAAAAATACGCGATAAGGCTACCTGATTTTTGTTGGCTTTTATCCCTA
>NZ_CAWUDP010000535.1:0-111 GCF_963920835.1 Scytonema sp. PCC 10023 | reverse complement strand
GTTATTAATTGACATCAATTTTTCTTGGTACAAGATGTCAGATAAGCGAAACGACGTCCCCGGAAAATTGTCGGCGAGCAGCACTTTGCGATCGCATCCTTGATTGCTTTT
>NZ_CAWUDP010000534.1:0-113 GCF_963920835.1 Scytonema sp. PCC 10023 | reverse complement strand
ACCCCTGGCTAGCTACTAGCTACTTGGGGTTTTTTATTTTTTACACCAACATCCCTAGAATTCCCGCGTTTTTTGTCCGGAACAGCGTAGTTATTCATAGAACATAGTATTGG
>NZ_CAWUDP010000533.1:0-113 GCF_963920835.1 Scytonema sp. PCC 10023 | reverse complement strand
GTGGGATACTCAGGGCAAGCAAGTTGCTACATTCAGAGGTGATCAGGATTACGTATGGTCAGTAGCAATAAGCATAGATAACCAGAGAATTGTCAGTGGTGGTGATGATGGCA
>NZ_CAWUDP010000532.1:0-113 GCF_963920835.1 Scytonema sp. PCC 10023 | reverse complement strand
GCGAGCAACTTGAAGGGCTTCGGGCATTAATGCTTCGGGCAGTTTGTCAGCTAAAACTGTTAGGACATCGGCGCGATATCTTTCATTAGCAATCTCGCGAGCAACTTGAAGGG
>NZ_CAWUDP010000531.1:0-113 GCF_963920835.1 Scytonema sp. PCC 10023 | reverse complement strand
CCAGGCAGTACAAGCTTTGATTCAAGCTTTGAATGATGAAGATTCTTCTGTGCGTTGGAGTGCCGCATCTGCATTAGGAGAAATCAAAGATACCCAGGCAGTACAAGCTTTGA
>NZ_CAWUDP010000530.1:0-113 GCF_963920835.1 Scytonema sp. PCC 10023 | reverse complement strand
CGCGCCATAGGCACCAGGAAAAACAGTGGTCAGTTACCAGTGACCAGTTACCAGTTATCAAGATACTGTTAACTGAGAACTGATTCAAAACCCTGAAGGCTGCACAGTAACGC
>NZ_CAWUDP010000529.1:0-113 GCF_963920835.1 Scytonema sp. PCC 10023 | reverse complement strand
TCTGGCTTCAGGTTCGGGACAACAGTTGGAAACGGCTGCTAATACCGGATGTGCCCTTGGGTGAAAGATTTATCACCTGAAGATGAGCTCGCGTCTGATTAGCTAGTAGGTGT
>NZ_CAWUDP010000528.1:0-113 GCF_963920835.1 Scytonema sp. PCC 10023 | reverse complement strand
TCTGGCTTCAGGTTCGGGACAACAGTTGGAAACGGCTGCTAATACCGGATGTGCCTTAGGGTGAAAGATTTATCACCTGAAGATGAGCTCGCGTCTGATTAGCTAGTAGGTGT
>NZ_CAWUDP010000527.1:0-114 GCF_963920835.1 Scytonema sp. PCC 10023 | reverse complement strand
TCCCTCACTCCCTCACTCCCTCACTCCCTCACTCCCTCACTCCCTCATCCCCCTCCGAACCCTCCGAACCCTCCGAACCCTCATCCTCCTCCGAACCCTCACTCCCTCACTCCC
>NZ_CAWUDP010000526.1:0-114 GCF_963920835.1 Scytonema sp. PCC 10023 | reverse complement strand
GCGATAGATGCTTTGGTAAAGTTAATCGACACCTCACAGGATGAAGACACCCGTATGCAAGCGGCATCTAGCTTAGGGAAAATAGATCCTGGCAACTCAAGTGCGATAGATGCT
>NZ_CAWUDP010000525.1:0-114 GCF_963920835.1 Scytonema sp. PCC 10023 | reverse complement strand
GAATCAAAGCTTGTACTGCCTGGGTATCTTTGATTTCTCCTAATGCATATGCGGCTCTCCTACGCACAGAAGAATCTTGATGATTCAAAGCTTGAATCAAAGCTTGTACTGCCT
>NZ_CAWUDP010000524.1:0-115 GCF_963920835.1 Scytonema sp. PCC 10023 | reverse complement strand
TGACGCCCCTAACCGCGTTTGTATGCCCAGTCAGGATTTTAATTTGTTTGCCTGTGGCGCTATCCCATAGTTTTACAGTCTTGTCATCACTAGCAGTTGCCAGCATTTTGCCATC
>NZ_CAWUDP010000523.1:0-115 GCF_963920835.1 Scytonema sp. PCC 10023 | reverse complement strand
CAAAAGCATTCAAAGATGACCCAGAGACATTAACCATTCTCAAAACTCGTGCCACTAATGATGAAGATTATCATGTGCGAACAGCAGCAGTCGAAGAGTTAGCAAAAGCATTCAA
>NZ_CAWUDP010000522.1:0-117 GCF_963920835.1 Scytonema sp. PCC 10023 | reverse complement strand
ATGCTTTTGCTAACTCTTGGACTGCTGCTCTTCGCACATGATAATCTTCATCACTTGTGGCGCGAGTTTTGAGCCAGGATAATGTCTCTGGGTCATCTTTGAATGCTTTTGCTAACT
>NZ_CAWUDP010000521.1:0-119 GCF_963920835.1 Scytonema sp. PCC 10023 | reverse complement strand
TTTTGTCCTCACTTGCAGAAGCGACAGTTTTGCCATCCGGACTAAATGCCACGCTTTTGACTGCACCAGTATGCCCGGTGAAGGTGGAAATTAGTTGACCCGTGCTGATATTCCACAAT
>NZ_CAWUDP010000520.1:0-120 GCF_963920835.1 Scytonema sp. PCC 10023 | reverse complement strand
TCGGGTAATACGGATGGCAGTTTGTCGGCTAAGGCTGCTAGTGCCGTGGCGCGATAATTCTCATTCTGAATCAGTTTTGCCGCAGCCAGTGCTTCGGGTAATAAATGGGATGGCAGTTTG
>NZ_CAWUDP010000519.1:0-120 GCF_963920835.1 Scytonema sp. PCC 10023 | reverse complement strand
TACTGGGCAAGGAACATCCGGATGTGGCACAAAGCCTCAACAATTTGGCAGCACTTTACCGGGCACAGGGGAACTATCAACAAGCAGAACCTTTGTATCAACGTTCACTAGCAATCTGGG
>NZ_CAWUDP010000518.1:0-120 GCF_963920835.1 Scytonema sp. PCC 10023 | reverse complement strand
GATCGCAATTTCTAAATTCTCTGCCCGCTCCCCCCGGATGCGATCGCTGTAAGCTAAGCCCAGGTTGTTTTGCGTGGTTGCCCAGTCGATGGGAAAGCGAGCGCGCGTGCGTTCTTGCAA
>NZ_CAWUDP010000517.1:0-120 GCF_963920835.1 Scytonema sp. PCC 10023 | reverse complement strand
CAGTTCCACTGTTAATTAAACTCCTAGAACATGAAGATTCTGATATGCGTTCTAGTGCGGCATATGCCCTAGGACAAATCAAATCATCAACGGCAGTTCCACTGTTAATTAAACTCCTAG
>NZ_CAWUDP010000516.1:0-121 GCF_963920835.1 Scytonema sp. PCC 10023 | reverse complement strand
AGGAAAAATCAAAGATACCCAGGCAGTACAAGCTTTGATTCAAGCTTTGAATCATGAAGATTCTTTTGTGCGTAGCAGTGCCGCATATGCATTAGGAGAAATCAAAGATACCCAGGCAGTA
>NZ_CAWUDP010000515.1:0-122 GCF_963920835.1 Scytonema sp. PCC 10023 | reverse complement strand
CTGCCATCCGTATTACCCGAAGCACTGGCTGCGGCAAAACTGATTCAGGATGAGTATAATCGCGCCTGGGCACTAGCAGCCTTAGCCGACAAACTGCCATCCGTATTACCCGAAGCACTGGC
>NZ_CAWUDP010000514.1:0-122 GCF_963920835.1 Scytonema sp. PCC 10023 | reverse complement strand
GTGCTTCGCCTAATAACTCAGGTGGCAGTTTCTCCGCTAAGGCTCTGAGGGCATCGGCGCGAATTGACTCAGACTGAATTTCGCTAGCGGCGGCGAGTGCTTCGCCTAATAACTCAGGTGGC
>NZ_CAWUDP010000513.1:0-122 GCF_963920835.1 Scytonema sp. PCC 10023 | reverse complement strand
GCGTCAGCTTCAGCCCGGATGGCAAGATTCTGGCTTCAGGAAGTCTTGACAAGACAGTGAAACTGTGGAACACCAGCACGGGCAAAGAAATCAAAACTCTCACTGGGCATACAAAGGAGGTT
>NZ_CAWUDP010000512.1:0-123 GCF_963920835.1 Scytonema sp. PCC 10023 | reverse complement strand
GTCAGCAACTCGCCGAACTCAAAGGTCATCAAGGTTACGTATATTCAGTAGCAATTAGCACAAATAAGCAAACAATTGTCAGTGGGGGTGATGATGGCACAGTACGGTTGTGGTCTAGTAAAG
>NZ_CAWUDP010000511.1:0-123 GCF_963920835.1 Scytonema sp. PCC 10023 | reverse complement strand
ATGCTTTTGCTAACTCTTGGACTGCTGCTCTTCGCACATTAGAATGTTTATCACTTGTGGCGCGAGTGTTGAGAATGGTTAATGTCTCTGGGTCATCTTTGAATGCTTTTGCTAACTCTTCGA
>NZ_CAWUDP010000510.1:0-123 GCF_963920835.1 Scytonema sp. PCC 10023 | reverse complement strand
TAGGAGAGCGATCGTAAAAAATTGCCACCAAAATCTGATAAATTGGGTGTCATGGAAGAACAGCGCCCAGATTATCTGACTCAGATACCCCCAGAAGATTGGGAGAAAACTCCAGCCAGTGTC
>NZ_CAWUDP010000509.1:0-124 GCF_963920835.1 Scytonema sp. PCC 10023 | reverse complement strand
ACGCACGCGCGCTCGCTTTCCCATCGACTGGGCAATGACGCAAAACAACCTGGGCTTAGCTTACAGCGATCGCATCCGGGGAGAGCGTGCCGAGAATTTAGAAATTGCGATCTCATGCTACACA
>NZ_CAWUDP010000508.1:0-126 GCF_963920835.1 Scytonema sp. PCC 10023 | reverse complement strand
CTCGCTTTCCCATCGACTGGGCAATGACGCAAAACAACCTGGGCGCAGCTTACAGGAATCGCATCCGGGGGGAGCGTGCCGAGAATTTAGAAATTGCGATCTCATGCTACACACAGGCGTTGCAAG
>NZ_CAWUDP010000507.1:0-126 GCF_963920835.1 Scytonema sp. PCC 10023 | reverse complement strand
GATGATTGAGGTTCACCCCAACCCCGCCAAAGCACTTTCAGATGGTCCTCAGTCTTTGACACCTGGCGATTTTATCGAACTGATGCAAGAACTCGCTCCTCTTGCTCAATTCTTCGGACGTGGAAC
>NZ_CAWUDP010000506.1:0-127 GCF_963920835.1 Scytonema sp. PCC 10023 | reverse complement strand
TCATCTCCCTCATCTCCCTCATCTCCCTCATCTCCCTCATCTCCCTCATCTCCTTCATCTCCCTCATCTCCTTCATCTCCCTCATCTCCCTCATCTCCCTCATCTCCCTCATCTCCCTCATCTCCCT
>NZ_CAWUDP010000505.1:0-127 GCF_963920835.1 Scytonema sp. PCC 10023 | reverse complement strand
TCAGTTATCAGGGTGCATCTACCAATACTATGTTCTATAAAAAATCAGTAGGTTCCGGACAAAAAGCGGGAAAATTGTCGTGAGATTGGTGTAAAAAATAAAAAACCCCAAGTAGCTAGTAGCTAGC
>NZ_CAWUDP010000504.1:0-127 GCF_963920835.1 Scytonema sp. PCC 10023 | reverse complement strand
CAAGATACTGTTAACTGAGAACTGATTCAAAACCCTGAAGGCTGCACAGTAACGCGAATTTCACCAATGTTATTGAAGTCAAGCCCTCGGTCTATTAGCACGGGTTGGCTGCGTACATCACTGCACT
>NZ_CAWUDP010000503.1:0-129 GCF_963920835.1 Scytonema sp. PCC 10023 | reverse complement strand
TCATCTTTGAATGCTTTTGCTAACTCTTCGACTGCTGCTCTTCGCACATGATAATGTTCATCACTTGTGGCACTAGTTTTGAGAATGGTTAATGTCTCTGGGTCATCTTTGAATGCTTTTGCTAACTCT
>NZ_CAWUDP010000502.1:0-130 GCF_963920835.1 Scytonema sp. PCC 10023 | reverse complement strand
GTTGGGCAATGCTTCAGTGGAGGTGGTGGATGCACTGCTGCGACGACTGGCGGATGAGGATTCTTTGGTGCGTGGGAATGCAGCAGAAGCCTTGGGCAAGTTGGGCAATGCTTCAGTGGAGGTGGTGGAT
>NZ_CAWUDP010000501.1:0-131 GCF_963920835.1 Scytonema sp. PCC 10023 | reverse complement strand
CACGGTACGGTTGTGGAATCTCAACGGGCAGCTACTCAAAACCCTCAGTGGGCATGGCAGTTATGTCTGGAGTGTGGCATTCAGTCCGGATGGTAAGACGATAGCTTCTGGCAGTAATGACAACACGGTAC
>NZ_CAWUDP010000500.1:0-131 GCF_963920835.1 Scytonema sp. PCC 10023 | reverse complement strand
TGCTTGTGTGTGCTGCGATAAGCTCGACTGTAGGGATGCCAAACTTTCTAGCGCAAGCCCCTTGTTGTTGTGAGCTTTGACGTAATTGGGAGCAAGTGTCAGAGCGGTATCGTAGGATGCAATGGCTTGCT
>NZ_CAWUDP010000499.1:0-131 GCF_963920835.1 Scytonema sp. PCC 10023 | reverse complement strand
TATCCCACAACCGCACTGTGCCATCTGAACCACCACTGACAATTCTCTGGTTATCTGTACTTATTGCTACTGCACTTACGTAATCCTGATCACCTCTGAATGTAGCAACTTGCTTGCCCTGAGTATCCCAC
>NZ_CAWUDP010000498.1:0-131 GCF_963920835.1 Scytonema sp. PCC 10023 | reverse complement strand
CTATACCCAGATGGTGATAGTCACTTGCAGCGCTGTACAAATCCCCTGCGTCTTCATAAATCTTCAAAGCTTTGAGGGAATATTGCCGCGCCTGCTCAAATTCTCGTTGTTGTTGGGCTACTATACCCAGA
>NZ_CAWUDP010000497.1:0-131 GCF_963920835.1 Scytonema sp. PCC 10023 | reverse complement strand
GGCACTAGCAGCCTTAGCCGACAAACTGCCATCCGATTTATTACCCGAAGCACTGGCTGCTGCAAAACTGATTGAGGATGAGACATATCGCGCCAGGGCACTAGCAGCCTTAGCCGACAAACTGCCATCCG
>NZ_CAWUDP010000496.1:0-131 GCF_963920835.1 Scytonema sp. PCC 10023 | reverse complement strand
TCTGACTTGTCGCAAGCAAGCAGGCGAGGAAATGCTTCTGACTTGTCGCAAGCAAACAGGGGAGTAAATAGCCCTAACTTGTCGCAAGCAAGCAGGCGAGGAAATGTTTCTGACTTGTCGCAAGCAAGCAG
>NZ_CAWUDP010000495.1:0-134 GCF_963920835.1 Scytonema sp. PCC 10023 | reverse complement strand
CTAGGAGTTTAATTAACAGTGGAACTGCCGTTGATGATTTGATTTGTCCTAGGGCTAATGCCGCACTAGAACGCACATCAGAATCTTCATGTTCTAGGAGTTTAATTAACTGTGGAACTGCCGTTGATGATTTG
>NZ_CAWUDP010000494.1:0-136 GCF_963920835.1 Scytonema sp. PCC 10023 | reverse complement strand
GGCGTCAGCTTCAGCCCGGATGGCAAGATTCTGGCTTCAGGAAGTCGTGACAAGACGGTGAAACTGTGGGACACCAGCACAGGCAAAGAAATCAAAACTCTCACTGGGCATACGAAGGAGGTTTTTGGCGTCAGCT
>NZ_CAWUDP010000493.1:0-136 GCF_963920835.1 Scytonema sp. PCC 10023 | reverse complement strand
TAATGTAAAAAAATACGCGATAAGGCTACCTGATTTTTGTTGGCTTTTATCCCTAAATCAAGGGTTTTTATTTAATACTGAGTTATTAATTGACATCAATTTTTCTTGGTACAAGATGTCAGATAAGCGAAACGAC
>NZ_CAWUDP010000492.1:0-137 GCF_963920835.1 Scytonema sp. PCC 10023 | reverse complement strand
CATACCTTCGGTTGGTTCAACCACTGTGGTCTATTTACCTGAAAATTGCTGTAAGAGGATGTTTAAAAAGTGGTGGCTGAGGTATAGCAACCGCCAAGGCGGTTAGGACGTAAACTAAAGGTATTATCGTAACCTGC
>NZ_CAWUDP010000491.1:0-138 GCF_963920835.1 Scytonema sp. PCC 10023 | reverse complement strand
CTTTTTTTTTGGCATCAGAAAATTTTGTCACCAAAAAATTTTATCAAAAAGGGGGGTGAGGGGTCTTGCCCCTCACGGCAAACCTGCTATACTGTGTTAAGTAGATGCACCCTGATGATCTGGAGAGCTACCCAAGTG
>NZ_CAWUDP010000490.1:0-140 GCF_963920835.1 Scytonema sp. PCC 10023 | reverse complement strand
CAGGGTTTGCGAATGCTTGCCTGTTGCCACATCCCAGAGTTTGATGGTGTTGTCACCACTGCCAGAAGCCAAGGTTTTGCCATCGGGGCTAAATGCCACGCTCCAGACCCCAGAGCTATGCCCAGTCAGGGTTTGCGAAT
>NZ_CAWUDP010000489.1:0-141 GCF_963920835.1 Scytonema sp. PCC 10023 | reverse complement strand
AGAGTAAACTTTACTTTACGAGATTCCAAATCCCAGACTTTGAGTGTAGAGTCACCCGAACCAGAAATCACGTACTTGCCATCGCTGGTGACGGCGACTGCATTCACCGAGTCACTATGACCGCGCAGAGTAAACTTTACT
>NZ_CAWUDP010000488.1:0-141 GCF_963920835.1 Scytonema sp. PCC 10023 | reverse complement strand
AAGTTGCTACATTCAGAGGTCATCAGGGCTCCGTAAATTCAGTAGCAATAAGCACGGAAAAGCAGACAATTGTCAGTGGTGGTGATGATGGCACAGTGCGGTTGTGGGATAGCAAGGGCAAGCAAGTTGCTACATTCAGAG
>NZ_CAWUDP010000487.1:0-145 GCF_963920835.1 Scytonema sp. PCC 10023 | reverse complement strand
ACCGATGTTATTGAGGGTTGTGGCTTCGCCCGTGCGATCGCCGACTGCGCGAGATAGGGGTAGAGATTGGTTGAGGTACTTGAGTGCTTTCTGCTTTTGTCCTAAAGCGGAGTAGACTCCACCGATGTTATTGAGGGTTGTGGCT
>NZ_CAWUDP010000486.1:0-146 GCF_963920835.1 Scytonema sp. PCC 10023 | reverse complement strand
ACTGTGTTAAGTAGATGCACCCTGATGATCTGGAGAGCTACCCAAGTGGCTCTCTATTTTTTTGGCATCAGAAAATTTTGTCACCAAAAAATTTATCAAAAAGGGGGGTGAGGGGTCTTGCCCCTCACGGCAAACCTGCTATACTG
>NZ_CAWUDP010000485.1:0-148 GCF_963920835.1 Scytonema sp. PCC 10023 | reverse complement strand
CGAACCCTGTTTATAGTTTGAAAGCTTTCCTTAAGATTGCGACCGACCTCGGGATGTCTTTTCAGTGTTCAGTTATCAGTTGCCAGTTACCAGTTTTTTGCTCACTGTTTACTGGTCACTCCTGACTGAAAAGTGGGTCTCCCTAAAA
>NZ_CAWUDP010000484.1:0-150 GCF_963920835.1 Scytonema sp. PCC 10023 | reverse complement strand
GTGCGGTTGTGGGATAGCAAGGGCAAGCAAGTTGCTACATTCAGAGGTCATCAGGATATGGTAGCTTCAGTAGCAATAAGCACTGAAAAGCAGATAATTGTCAGTGGTGGTGAAGATGGCACAGTGCGGTTGTGGGATAGCAAGGGCAAG
>NZ_CAWUDP010000483.1:0-150 GCF_963920835.1 Scytonema sp. PCC 10023 | reverse complement strand
CGGTTGGTTTCGGTGTTGGGGTGGTATTACCAGTTGCTGTGGGTGCAGAAGTCCTGCCAGTGGCTGTTGGTTTCGGTGTTGGGGTGGTATTACCGGTTGCTGTGGGTGTGGAAGTCGTGCCAGTGGCGGTTGGTTTCGGTGTTGGGGTGG
>NZ_CAWUDP010000482.1:0-151 GCF_963920835.1 Scytonema sp. PCC 10023 | reverse complement strand
ATTACCCGAAGCACTGGCTGCTGCAAAACTGATTCAGGATGAGTCAGATCGCGCCTTGGCACTAGCAGCCTTAGCCCACAAACTGCCTATTGATTTATTACCCGAAGTACTGGCTGCTGCAAAACTGATTCAGGATGAGGATTTTCGCGCC
>NZ_CAWUDP010000481.1:0-155 GCF_963920835.1 Scytonema sp. PCC 10023 | reverse complement strand
CAAGGTAGCCGTACCGGAAGGTGTGGCTGGATCACCTCCTTTTTAGGGAGACCCAAATCAAGTAAAAAGAACCAAGTAAAAAGTAAAAAGAAAGAGAAAAAATCTTTTGACTTTTGACTTTTGACTTTTGACTTGATGTATCCCGAGGTCGGTCG
>NZ_CAWUDP010000480.1:0-156 GCF_963920835.1 Scytonema sp. PCC 10023 | reverse complement strand
TCCCTCATCCCCCTCATCCTCCTCATCCTCCTCATCCCCCTCATCCCCCTCATCCTCCTCATCTGCCTCATCCCCCTCATCCCCCTCATCCTCCTCATCTACCTCATCCCCCTCATCCCCCTCATCCCCCTCATCCCCCTCATCCTCCTCATCCCC
>NZ_CAWUDP010000479.1:0-156 GCF_963920835.1 Scytonema sp. PCC 10023 | reverse complement strand
AAAGATACCCAGGCAGTACAAGCTTTGATTCAAGCTTTGAATGATGAAGATTCTTTTGTGCGTTGGAGAGCCGTATCTGCATTAGGAGAAATCAAAGATATCCAGGCAGTACAAGCTTTGATTCAAGCTTTGAATGATGAAGATTCTTCTGTGCGT
>NZ_CAWUDP010000478.1:0-157 GCF_963920835.1 Scytonema sp. PCC 10023 | reverse complement strand
GTTTGCCATCAGCCAAGTCCCAGACTTTGAGTGTCTTGTCACGGGAAGCAGAAATCACCCGCTTGCCGTCTGGGGTGACGGCGACTGCCGTTACCGAGTCGCTATGAGCGTTGAGTGTGAAAAGTTGTTTGCCATCAGCCAAGTCCCAGACTTTGAG
>NZ_CAWUDP010000477.1:0-159 GCF_963920835.1 Scytonema sp. PCC 10023 | reverse complement strand
ACTGCCCGAAGCATTAATGCCCGAAGCCCTTCAAGTTGCTCGCGAGATTGCTAATGAAAGATATCGCGCCGATGTCCTAACTGCTTTAGCTGACAAACTGCCCGAAGCATTAATGCCCGAAGCCCTTAAAGTTGCTCGCGAGATTGCTGATGAATCTTA
>NZ_CAWUDP010000476.1:0-159 GCF_963920835.1 Scytonema sp. PCC 10023 | reverse complement strand
CATCATGATGCTTCTTTTTCCGCTTGTCAATAGCGTTTGAGACGCGCTTACCCTGCACTTTTATAAAAATTATTTTGATTCTTTTTCAGAGTAATAATGTCATTACCCTGTTTTTGGGTAATCGATTTGACAATATCTTTTTGACATCCCATTGCATCA
>NZ_CAWUDP010000475.1:0-160 GCF_963920835.1 Scytonema sp. PCC 10023 | reverse complement strand
AAGGACGCTACAGTGAAGCCGAACCCCTGTATCGCCAAGCGCTGGAAATGACAAAACGCCTGGTGGGGGAACAACATCCAGATGTGGCAACTATTTTGAATAATTTGGCATTGCTGTACCAAAATCAAGGACGCTACAGTGAAGCCGAACCCCTGTATCG
>NZ_CAWUDP010000474.1:0-161 GCF_963920835.1 Scytonema sp. PCC 10023 | reverse complement strand
TACAGCAGTTGCTGGTCCTGGTGGTGCAAGTTCTACAAAAGTATTCAAGGCTTCCAAAGATAATATTCACAGTTCAGCAGGAGACATTCTCACCTTCAAATGGTAAGCAATTAAATACAGATAATTAATTGCTGAATTACGATTCCAGAATTTCCACTTAA
>NZ_CAWUDP010000473.1:0-162 GCF_963920835.1 Scytonema sp. PCC 10023 | reverse complement strand
GATTCAATGCTACACAAACGCCTTGCAAGAACGCACGCGCGCTGGCTTTCCCATCGACTGGGCAAGTACGCAAAACAACCTGGGCAATGCTTACAGCGATCGCATCTGGGGGGAGCGGGCAGAGAATTTAGAAATTGCGATCTCATGCTACACACAGGCGTT
>NZ_CAWUDP010000472.1:0-163 GCF_963920835.1 Scytonema sp. PCC 10023 | reverse complement strand
AAACTTCTAATGCGGCGGTGTAAGCAGCGATCGCCAATTCTAGATTCTGTGCTTTGTCGTCGCGTATTCTGCCACGGTAAGCATTCCCCAGATTATTTTGCGTCTGAGCCCATTGTTGCGGGAAGGCGTCACGGGTATAAACTTCTAATGCGGCGGTGTAAGC
>NZ_CAWUDP010000471.1:0-164 GCF_963920835.1 Scytonema sp. PCC 10023 | reverse complement strand
AGGGCGGGGTGAGGTGATACGCGTGAATACAACTCGCTGACAATGTTGTGATACTCAACGCCGAGTTCCAAACACTGGAAAAACCTCACCCCCATCCCCTCTCCTTGCTAAGGAGAGGGGTGCCCGTAAGGGCGGGGTGAGGTGATACGCGTGAATACAACTCG
>NZ_CAWUDP010000470.1:0-164 GCF_963920835.1 Scytonema sp. PCC 10023 | reverse complement strand
GAAGACTTAAGCCAAAGCACCGCCCAACTGCAAGAGCAGGTTTCAGCACTGCCGCAAATACCAGCACCGTTTGACCCCAACGGGCTAGAGCAACAAATTCAGCAGTTGCGCCAAAGCACCGCCCAACTGCAAGAGCAGGTTTCAGCACTGCCGCCAATACCAGC
>NZ_CAWUDP010000469.1:0-165 GCF_963920835.1 Scytonema sp. PCC 10023 | reverse complement strand
GCGCTCGCTGCTTATTCTGCTGCTTTGAGTGTCTACACTCACGAAACCTCTCCCCAACTATGGGCAAAGACGCAAAATAATCTCGGTCCTGCCTATTTTGAGAGAATACTAGGAGAGAAGGCAGAAAATATCGAACAGGCGCTCGCTGCTTATTCTGCTGCTTTG
>NZ_CAWUDP010000468.1:0-166 GCF_963920835.1 Scytonema sp. PCC 10023 | reverse complement strand
TGGTCGTCCTCTAGTTTTCTAAACTGTCTGATTATTTCTGTCGCACAGTACTAGTCGTCCAACGCTTTGGTCGTTTTCCCTCAACACTCGTGGTAGATGGAGGCAAAGAATTCCATAGTTGTAGGAGCCAGCAATAAGAAACGCTTCGACCAGCAATAAGGATCAT
>NZ_CAWUDP010000467.1:0-167 GCF_963920835.1 Scytonema sp. PCC 10023 | reverse complement strand
TCGCAGTCGATAGCGCTCGAAGCGTACCAGTGGAGTTTTTGAGAAAGATACCAACGGTGGTTGCTGCTTACGATAATGACACCGGTGGAAACGAAACGGCAAGACTTATTAAGTTCACCACGTAAAACTAATGTCCATTCGAGCGTACCCAGTGCTACAGCACTTAC
>NZ_CAWUDP010000466.1:0-168 GCF_963920835.1 Scytonema sp. PCC 10023 | reverse complement strand
CAAAACGGAGAGTTTGATCCTGGCTCAGGATGAACGCTGGCGGTATGCTTAACACATGCAAGTCGAACGGGCTCTTCGGAGCTAGTGGCGGACGGGTGAGTAACGCGTGAGAATCTGGCTTCAGGTTCGGGACAACAGTTGGAAACGGCTGCTAATACCGGATGTGCC
>NZ_CAWUDP010000465.1:0-169 GCF_963920835.1 Scytonema sp. PCC 10023 | reverse complement strand
TTCCACGCTATTCACCGAATCTTTATGTCCGGTGAGAGTCTGCAACAGCTTACCAGTTTTCGCATCCCACACCCGTGCCGTTTTCTCATCTGATGCAGTCGTCGCCAAGCGCTTACCATCCGGGCTAAATTCCACGCTATTCACCGAATCTTTATGTCCGGTGAGAGTC
>NZ_CAWUDP010000464.1:0-169 GCF_963920835.1 Scytonema sp. PCC 10023 | reverse complement strand
GCACGTAGCGTTCAGTCCGGATGGCAAGACGATTGCTTCTGCAAGTGGCGACAAAACCGTGAAACTGTGGCGTGCTGATGGCACTTTCATCACAACCCTCAAGTGGCATGAGGATTTGGTTTGGCACGTAGCGTTCAGTCCGGATGGCAAGACGATTGCTTCTGCAAGT
>NZ_CAWUDP010000463.1:0-171 GCF_963920835.1 Scytonema sp. PCC 10023 | reverse complement strand
ACCCATGACTTTCCAAAATTTGAAAGACAGATATCCAATATACTCCTGTCGATTCGATCGCCACGGTTTCAATCCCACAAGCTTTGAGCCACTCAGCCATTGCATACAACTGGGCAGTAAAACAACCAAAGCTGCGTACAATGAACGCTGTCTCGTCCCATCGGCACACTT
>NZ_CAWUDP010000462.1:0-173 GCF_963920835.1 Scytonema sp. PCC 10023 | reverse complement strand
CACTGTACCAAAGTCAAGGACGCTACAGTGAAGCCGAACCCCTGTTTCGCCAAGCTCTGGAAATGACAAAGCGCTTGCTTGGGGAACAACATCCACAGGTGGCAGCTAGTTTGAATAATCTGGCAGCACTGTACCAAAGTCAAGGACGCTACAGTGAAGCCGAACCCCTGTTT
>NZ_CAWUDP010000461.1:0-174 GCF_963920835.1 Scytonema sp. PCC 10023 | reverse complement strand
GGGTGCATCTACCAATACTATGTTCTATGAATAACTACGCTGTTCCGGACAAAAAACGCGGGAATTGTCGTGAGATTGGTGTAAAAAATAAAAAACCCCCTAGTAACTAGTAGGTAACTAGGGGCGTTAGTTATCAGGGTGCATCTACCAATACTATGTTCTATGAATAACTAC
>NZ_CAWUDP010000460.1:0-175 GCF_963920835.1 Scytonema sp. PCC 10023 | reverse complement strand
GCGTCGCATTCAGTCCGGATGGTAAGACGATAGCTTCTGGCAGTGTTGACAACACAGTACTGTTGTGGAATCTTAACGGGCAGCTACTCAAAACCCTTACCCTTTTGGGGCATAGCAGTGATGTCTGGAGCGTCGCATTCAGTCCGGATGGTAAGACGATAGCTTCTGGCAGTGT
>NZ_CAWUDP010000459.1:0-175 GCF_963920835.1 Scytonema sp. PCC 10023 | reverse complement strand
AAGGACGCTACAGTGAAGCCGAACCCCTGTATCGCCAAGCGCTGGAAATGACAAAGCGCTTGCTTGGGGAACAACATCCACTGGTGGCATCTATTTTGAATAGTCTGGCAGCACTGTACCAAAGTCAAGGACGCTACAGTGAAGCCGAACCCCTGTTTCGCCAAGCGCTGGAAAT
>NZ_CAWUDP010000458.1:0-175 GCF_963920835.1 Scytonema sp. PCC 10023 | reverse complement strand
AGCTTCTCCACGCCTGTCGCCGACTGCACGAAACAACGGAAATGCTTGGTTGTAGTATTGGAGTGCTTTCTGTTTTTCTCCTAAAGTGTCGTAAACGTGCCCGATACTATTGAGTGTAAGAGCTTCTCCACGCCTGTCGCCGACTGCACGAAACAACGGAAATGCTTGGTTGTAG
>NZ_CAWUDP010000457.1:0-175 GCF_963920835.1 Scytonema sp. PCC 10023 | reverse complement strand
CGCGCAGTCGGCGATCGCTCAGGCGAAGCCACAACCCTCAATAACATCGGTCGAGTCTACTCCGATTTAGGACAAAAGCAGAAAGCACTAGAGTACTTCAACCAATCTCTGCCCCTATTTCGCGCAGTCGGCGATCGCTCAGGCGAAGCCACAACCCTCAATAACATCGGTACAG
>NZ_CAWUDP010000456.1:0-178 GCF_963920835.1 Scytonema sp. PCC 10023 | reverse complement strand
GAACCACCACTGACAATTGTTTGCTTATCTGTGCTTATTGCTACTGACTTTACGGTACCTTGATGACCATTGAGTACGGCGAGTGGCTGACCTTTACCAGACCACAACCGCACTGTGCCATCTGAACCACCACTGACAATTGTTTGCTTATCTGTGCTTATTGCTACTGACTTTACGG
>NZ_CAWUDP010000455.1:0-179 GCF_963920835.1 Scytonema sp. PCC 10023 | reverse complement strand
CGTCCCACAAGCGTACCGTCTTGTCCCTACTGGCGGAAGCAATCGTCTTGCCGTCGGGACTGAAACTCACGCCCCAGACGGCATCGCTATGACCATTCAAGGTTTTGAGCAATTGCCCTTGCATATTCCACAAGCGTACCGTCTTGTCCAAACTCGCAGAAGCAATCGTCTTGCCGTCG
>NZ_CAWUDP010000454.1:0-181 GCF_963920835.1 Scytonema sp. PCC 10023 | reverse complement strand
CAAACTGTGAAGCTGTGGGATGCAAGGGATGGTAAGTGCCTCAAAACTTTGCAGGGACATACTAATCGGGTCACATCAGTTGTCTTTAGCCCGGATGGTCATATGCTTGCCAGTGGCAGTGATGACCAAACTGTGAAGCTGTGGGATGCAAGGGATGGTAAGTGCCTCAAAACTTTGCAGG
>NZ_CAWUDP010000453.1:0-185 GCF_963920835.1 Scytonema sp. PCC 10023 | reverse complement strand
AGGGGAAATAAAGCGCAGCTTTATTGGGGTGAGGTGTAAGTCATGAACGCAACTCGGTATAAGCTTGAAAAAATTCATTTTTAGGCTGCGCCTGGGAACGAGAAGAATGTAGCAACATTTACAGACAAGCTTAATATTAAATTAATTCCAAAAATAGATATATTGGCGGGCAAAACTAGCTACGC
>NZ_CAWUDP010000452.1:0-186 GCF_963920835.1 Scytonema sp. PCC 10023 | reverse complement strand
CAGTGGCTGCAAGTTCTGTGTCTCAATTCAGATTGGCAGGTCATTGCTCAAGAAAGCGACACTAACCCGCTCAACCGGGTAACAGCCGACAACCTCATCTACGTGATGTATACATCTGGCTCTACAGCCCAACCCAAGGGTGTGAGTACTATGCATCGCAGTGTGGTGGGCTTAGTTCAATCACCC
>NZ_CAWUDP010000451.1:0-187 GCF_963920835.1 Scytonema sp. PCC 10023 | reverse complement strand
CCTCTCTAAGGTCCGCCTCTCTAAGGTCCGCCTCTCTAAGGTCCGCCTCTCTAAGAACCGCCCGACTAAGGTTCGCCTGACTAAGGACCGCCCAACTAAGGTCCGCCCGACTAAGGACCGCCCAACTAAGGTCCGCCCGACTAAGGTCCGCCTCTCTAAGGTCCGCCTCTCTAAGGACCGCCCGACT
>NZ_CAWUDP010000450.1:0-188 GCF_963920835.1 Scytonema sp. PCC 10023 | reverse complement strand
CGGAGTAGACTCCACCGATGTTATTGAGGGTTGTGGCTTCGCCTGAGCGATCGCCGAGTGCGCGAGATAGGGGTAGAGATTGGTTGAGGTACTTGAGTGCTTCCTGCTTTTGTCCTAAAGCGGAGTAGACTCCACCGATGTTATTGAGGGTTGTGGCTTCGCCCGTGCGATCGCCGACTGCGCGAGAT
>NZ_CAWUDP010000449.1:0-193 GCF_963920835.1 Scytonema sp. PCC 10023 | reverse complement strand
GTGCCCACCGATACTCTAGAACTGCAATGGCTTGACTAGCAGTGCCCACCCTACACAGGATTTCTTGCTAATCACTATGCTGAGCGTAGGGTGGGCAGTGTATGAACCGTTTAGAAACAAGAGCCACAGTGGTGGGCAGTGCCCACCGATACTCTAGAACTGCAATGGCTTGACTAGCAGTGCCCACCCTACA
>NZ_CAWUDP010000448.1:0-194 GCF_963920835.1 Scytonema sp. PCC 10023 | reverse complement strand
TGCCTTGGAGAGGGGTTAGGGGTGAGGTTTTGCTCTGCAACTTAGTATGAGGTCACAAATCTTCAGGTGGGCATTGCCTATAAAAGTTTATGTGATGGACATTTGAGATATTAGTTGGCAATACCCACCCTACAGAAAAGCTTTATTTCCCCTCTCCGATGCCTTGGAGAGGGGTTAGGGGTGAGGTTTTGCTC
>NZ_CAWUDP010000447.1:0-195 GCF_963920835.1 Scytonema sp. PCC 10023 | reverse complement strand
TCTCAATTCAGCGAGGAGCTTGCCCTGAGTATCCCACAACCGCACTGTGCCATCTCTTCCACCACTGACAATTCTCTGGTTATCTGTACTTATTGCTACTGAAGTTACGGTACCCTGATTACCTCTGAATGTAGCAACTTGCTTGCCCTGAGTATCCCACAACCGCACTGTGCCATCTGAACCACCACTGACAAT
>NZ_CAWUDP010000446.1:0-196 GCF_963920835.1 Scytonema sp. PCC 10023 | reverse complement strand
TATGAGCGTTGAGTGTGAAAAGTTGTTTGCCATCAGCCAAGTCCCAGACTTTGAGAGTGTTGTCACGGGAAGCAGAAATCACCCGCTTGCCGTCTGGGGTGACGGCGACTGCCATTACCGAGTCGCTATGAGCGTTGAGTATGAAAAGTTGTTTGCCATCAGCCAAGTCCCAGACTTTGAGAGTGTTGTCAAGTGA
>NZ_CAWUDP010000445.1:0-198 GCF_963920835.1 Scytonema sp. PCC 10023 | reverse complement strand
GGCGCAATTACCAACAAGCTTTGCAAATCTATATCGAATTTGGCGATCGCTATTCGCAAGCGCTTACCTACCATTGTTTAGGAACACTGGCAGAAGCAGAGGAAAACTACGCAGAGGCGAGGGCTAATTTGCAAACAGCTTTGGAGCTTGTCCTAAGTAGCCGATAACCTAGACAAGCTTAGTCATCTACTGACAGCT
>NZ_CAWUDP010000444.1:0-200 GCF_963920835.1 Scytonema sp. PCC 10023 | reverse complement strand
TGTTCAAGTTCCTACCGAGGACAATGCGTTCGCGCAGCGTGCCGTTAGGCATAGCTAGTTCCAAGCTCTAGAAATTGAGGATTAAACAGGTTTATTGGGTTAAGCCAGTGTCTTTGATAAGTGCCGACCAATAACATTGTCGTTTGCGTTCGCGCAGCGTGCCCGCAGGGCTCAGCGTCTCCCCTTGGGAGAAGCTAACT
>NZ_CAWUDP010000443.1:0-202 GCF_963920835.1 Scytonema sp. PCC 10023 | reverse complement strand
GAGCGGGCAGAGAATTTAGAAATTGCGATCTCATGCTACACACAGGCGTTGCAAGAATACACGCGCGCTGGCTTTCCCATCCAATGGGCAACCACGCAAAACAACCTGGGCATAGCTTACTGGCAACGCATCCGGGGAGAGCGTGCCGAGAATTTAGAAATTGCGATCTCATGCTACACACAGGCGTTGCAAGTCCGCACGC
>NZ_CAWUDP010000442.1:0-203 GCF_963920835.1 Scytonema sp. PCC 10023 | reverse complement strand
GCCCAGTGAGAGTTTTGATTTCTTTGCCCGTGCTGGTGTCCCACAGTTTCACCGTCTTGTCAGCACTAGCTGAAGCCAGAATCTTGCCATCCGGGCTGAAGCTGACGCCCCAAACCTCCTTTGTATGCCCAGTGAGAGTTTTGATTGGTTTGCCCGTGCTGGTGTCCCACAGTTTCACCGTGTTGTCAAGACTTCCTGAAGCC
>NZ_CAWUDP010000441.1:0-207 GCF_963920835.1 Scytonema sp. PCC 10023 | reverse complement strand
CTGATCCTCAAAATGGATGGCAGTACCAAACGGACGGCGCAGCCAGACGTCGTTCGAGTGAACCTCAGGCGACTCTTTGGGCGAATCCTGCAACGACGCTAGCATCCAATGGACATATCCAAAGTCCCGTTCAAGCACGCTCCCATCAACGGCGCTCAATAAGCGACCAGCGCCGATCGCCAATATTGCATTGCTCCAGGCGATAGC
>NZ_CAWUDP010000440.1:0-208 GCF_963920835.1 Scytonema sp. PCC 10023 | reverse complement strand
ATTGTCAGTGGGGGTGATGATGGCACAGTACGGTTGTGGTCTAGTAAAGGTCAGCAACTTGCCGTACTCAAAGGTCATCAAGGTTACGTATATTCAGTAGCAATCAGCACAGATAAGCAAACAATTGTCAGTGGTGGTTTTGATGGCACAATGCGGTTGTGGTCTAGTAAAGGTCAGCAACTTGCCGTACTCAAAGGTCATCAAGGTT
>NZ_CAWUDP010000439.1:0-211 GCF_963920835.1 Scytonema sp. PCC 10023 | reverse complement strand
ACAGGCGTTTCCAATGCGGCTCGCAATGGCATGCCGCGCTTGATTCTGCCGTGCAGCGTGGCTTCATGGATGCCATACGCGCGGGCGAAATGACGCAAGGGCATGCGGACACCGTCCAGTTCAAGAAGGTGCAGCCCGGTTTTAGTGATCGCCATCTTTTCCTCCGGCTTGGGCTGCAATGGCGCCCAGCTTGCGCTCGACCACGGCGGCG
>NZ_CAWUDP010000438.1:0-212 GCF_963920835.1 Scytonema sp. PCC 10023 | reverse complement strand
CCGTCGCCAGGCCTCCAGCGCCGCCGGATCATCCCGCCATGGCATGGCGTCATATTCCGCTCGGAAGGCCCGGCTTTCGATGAAGGGGAAATGGTGCAGCAGGTGCGTCGAGAAATCGCGCCACACGATCTCGGCGACGAACTTCTCGGCTTCTGCGGCCGGAACGCGCCCCTGAACGGCGGCTTCGCGCGCCTCACGCACCGCCCGCCAGG
>NZ_CAWUDP010000437.1:0-212 GCF_963920835.1 Scytonema sp. PCC 10023 | reverse complement strand
CTAAAAGGGTTTCAGGCATATGGCACAAGGTGACAGCTTCTCTAGCTTTACGCCCTCTAACTGTTGCCGCAGACATCACTGTCCCTCGTTCCGAAACAAACAGATAGGGGTGAAATCAGCGAGGCTGTCGTTTGCCGCCACTTGATGGCTAAAAAGTTTGCATAGAAAGCATTCCAGAAAAAAATGGCTTCTACAGCTACCAAAACTGTTAT
>NZ_CAWUDP010000436.1:0-216 GCF_963920835.1 Scytonema sp. PCC 10023 | reverse complement strand
GTTTACCGGTGCTGATATTCCACAATTTGATGGTATTGTCCTCACTTGCAGAAGCGACAGTTTTGCCATCCGGACTAAATGCCACGCTGAAGACTTTATCAGTATGCCCGGTGAAGGTGGAAATTTGTTGACCCGTGCTAATATTCCACAATTTGATGGTTTTGTCCTCACTTGCAGAAGCGACAGTTTTGCCATCCGGACTAAATGCCACGCTGA
>NZ_CAWUDP010000435.1:0-218 GCF_963920835.1 Scytonema sp. PCC 10023 | reverse complement strand
TCTGCCTTCGTACTTCTGCCTTCTTACCCCCCTACTCTCCTGATTTATCCCCCATAGAACTTTGTTGGTCGAAATTGAAGCAATTTCTTCGTTCGCGTGAAGCGCGCACACTGGAATTACTCGACCAAGCAATGACTGAAGCTGTAAATTATATTACCGAAGATCATACCTTCGGTTGGTTCAACCACTGTGGTCTATTTACCTGAAAATTGCTGTAA
>NZ_CAWUDP010000434.1:0-221 GCF_963920835.1 Scytonema sp. PCC 10023 | reverse complement strand
CTAGTTCGCGGTGCGAAACTGCAAACCTTTACGGCGATTGATGTGTACGAAATATAAGCGCACGTAGCCAAAAATTGAGCCAGATTAATATAGTACATTAGAACTAGTAAAAAAGCAATCAAGGATGCGATCGCAAAGTGCTGCTCGCCGACAATTTTCCGGGGATGTCGTTTCGCTTATCTGACATCTTGTACCAAGAAAAATTGATGTCAATTAATAAC
>NZ_CAWUDP010000433.1:0-224 GCF_963920835.1 Scytonema sp. PCC 10023 | reverse complement strand
GAGCAACTTGAAGGGCTTCGGGCATTAATGCTTCGGGCAGTTTGTCAGCTAAAGCTGTTAGGGCATAGGCGCGACTATATTCATCAGCAATCTCGCGAGCAACTTTAAGCGCTTCGGGTAACACTTCGGGCAGTTTGTCAGCTAAAGCTGTTAGGGCATAGGCGCGATAAGATTCATCAGCAATCTCGCGAGCAACTTTAAGGGCTTCGGGCAACACTTGGGGC
>NZ_CAWUDP010000432.1:0-224 GCF_963920835.1 Scytonema sp. PCC 10023 | reverse complement strand
GCAGTGCGCTCAGTTGATTGATGCGGAGGTCGAGCGATTGCAGGTTGATGAGTTGGACAATTTCCGGTGGCAGTGCGCTCAGTTGATTGATGCTGAGGTGGAGCGATTGCAGGTTAATGAGTTGTCCAATTTCCGGTCTGACATCTTCCACCAATAAAAGTTGATGTAATTTAAAACTCAGTACTAAGCCTAAAGCCCTTATTTTACCTATAAAAGCCAAGAAA
>NZ_CAWUDP010000431.1:0-225 GCF_963920835.1 Scytonema sp. PCC 10023 | reverse complement strand
CTGGCCACGACAGCGCTGAACTGCACGTCCTGACACAGGTCGCCCTGGCAGCTCTGGAAGAAGACGGCCCAGGTCAGGCCCGCATTATTGACCGCAAAATAGGTCTGGCCGTCCGCCGTCTGCACAGGCCCGACCTGGCCGCCCAATCCCGTCAGCCAGGCGCTGACGTCTGCGGCGCGCAGACCGCTGGATGCAGGCGCGGCGGCTGGAGTCTGGGCCATCGCA
>NZ_CAWUDP010000430.1:0-225 GCF_963920835.1 Scytonema sp. PCC 10023 | reverse complement strand
TGATGCAGTCACAATGCGTTGACCATTCGGGCTAAATTCTGCACTGTTGACCTCTTTCTGATGCCCTTTGAGGTCAGCAAGCAGCTTACCATTTGTATCCCACACCTTGGCTGTGCGGTCATCTGATGCAGTCACAATGCGTTGACCATCCGGGCTAAATGCTGCACTTCTGACATAGTTCTGATGCCCTTTGAGGTCAGCAAGCAGCTTACCATTTGTATCCCA
>NZ_CAWUDP010000429.1:0-226 GCF_963920835.1 Scytonema sp. PCC 10023 | reverse complement strand
ACATTTGGGCGGCGGCCGCGGGAACGCGGGGCGCGTTCATCTCGGTCGGGGACGGTTCAATAGCGTCCCGCTGGCAAGACGTCGTCGAGATACGCCGCCGCATCGGGGCGGGCCGTCAGCATGTGCCGGATCCAGGCATTGCGCTCAGGGCCGGTCACCTCCAGTTCCCACACGCAGGCCAGCGCCGGCGCGGAGACCGGGGTGAAGACATCGGGCCGGGCCAGGG
>NZ_CAWUDP010000428.1:0-226 GCF_963920835.1 Scytonema sp. PCC 10023 | reverse complement strand
AACCCCAGAGGGCCGCGCCAGCGCACCCAAAGGTTTTCAAACTCCGCCGTGCCGCGTCGTTCCGGCGTGAAGGGGAAGGTCAGGATGGCGGAACGATTTTCAACCGTCGCCTGTCGGGATGCTGTGGTCAGGCCCAGGCGCGCGTCGGCGGAGGCGGCGGCCTCCACCGTCTGCGGCGCCGGACCCTTGCCTGCGAACCGAACAATGAAGCCCGCCACGCCGGGGC
>NZ_CAWUDP010000427.1:0-227 GCF_963920835.1 Scytonema sp. PCC 10023 | reverse complement strand
GCTGGCACCGCTGGAATGGCACGGCCTACGCGAAATACGCTCCGAACGTGGCGCAGGACCTGGCGTTCGATTCCGCAACCTGGAAAGTCCGGGGCGCAATGGGTTTCGGGCCCAATGCGGGCGGGGTCTTCCAGAGCCTGTCGGGGGCCGGCAACCTGAATGTCGCACCCGGCACCACCGCCGCGGGCAGCCGCGTGAATGTGTGGCAGGACAGCGGCGCCAACGCC
>NZ_CAWUDP010000426.1:0-229 GCF_963920835.1 Scytonema sp. PCC 10023 | reverse complement strand
CAGCATGAACACGACAGAGGCGGATGTGGCTATGAGCGCAGATGCGATTTTGAGTGCGTGGCGCGCGGAGCGGGATGCCGGATAGCTATGGAGCGCGAGCGTCCTCGCCCGTATCACCAGGCGCAGCACGTTTGGCCGCGTGAAGCGGGACTTCACACGGTTGAGTTTGGTACAGGCTTGCCGGCTGGAAGCCGGCGGTCCGAAATTATGAGCTATCCGCGCAGGCGAA
>NZ_CAWUDP010000425.1:0-229 GCF_963920835.1 Scytonema sp. PCC 10023 | reverse complement strand
CGCCGACAGGGCCACGCTGCGGGTGGTGCGGTCGAACAGGCGCACGCCCAGCCGCGCCTCCAGCGCCCCGACTGCGTGGCTGAGGGCCGATGACGACATGCCCAGATCACGCGCGGCGGCGCGGAATCCGCCGCGTCGGGCCACGGCGACCACGGCTTCCAGTTCGATCAGGCCGCTGCGGTTCATTGTTCGGGTTTCCGGGACAGTTTGTGTCGGTTTTGGTTGCTTA
>NZ_CAWUDP010000424.1:0-229 GCF_963920835.1 Scytonema sp. PCC 10023 | reverse complement strand
GCATTCAGTCCGGATGGTAAGACGATAGCTTCTGGCAGTGTTGACAACACAGTACGGTTGTGGAATCTTAACGGGCAGCTACTCAAAACCCTCAGTGGGCATGGCAGTTCTGTCAGGAGTGTGGCATTCAGTCCGGATGGTAAGACGATTGCTTCTGGCAATAATGACAACACGGTACGGTTGTGGAATCTCAACGGGCAGCTACTCAAAACCCTCAGTGGGCATAGCG
>NZ_CAWUDP010000423.1:0-232 GCF_963920835.1 Scytonema sp. PCC 10023 | reverse complement strand
CCCGAAGCCCTTAAAGTTGCTCGCGAGATTGCTGATGAATCTTATCGCGCCTATGTCCTAACAGCTTTAGCTGACAAACTGCCCCAAGTGTTGCCCGAAGCCCTTAAAGTTGCTCGCGAGATTGCTGATGAAAGATTTCGCGCCGATGCCCTAACTGCTTTAGCTGACAAACTGCCAGAAGCATTAATGCCCGAAGCCCTTCAAGTTGCTCGCGAGATTGCTAATGAAAGAT
>NZ_CAWUDP010000422.1:0-234 GCF_963920835.1 Scytonema sp. PCC 10023 | reverse complement strand
TTGAGGTCAGCAAGCAGCTTACCATTTGTATCCCACACCTTGGCTGTGCGGTCATATGATGCAGTCATAATGCGTTGACCATCCGGGCTAAATGCTGCACTCCAGACCTCTTTCTGATGCCCTTTGAGGGTAGCAAGCTGCTTACCATTTGTATCCCACACCTTGGCTGTGCGGTCAGATGATGCAGTCACAATGCGTTGACCATTCGGGCTAAATTCTGCACTGTTGACCTCT
>NZ_CAWUDP010000421.1:0-234 GCF_963920835.1 Scytonema sp. PCC 10023 | reverse complement strand
GCTGGGTAACTTAGGGCGATTTGAAGAAGCGATCGCATCCTACGACAAAGCAATTGAAATCAAACCCGACTACCATGAAGCTTGGTTCAACCGGGGCAATGCGCTTTCTAACTTAGGGCGAATTGAAGATGCGATCGCATCCTACGACAAAGCAATTGAAATCAAACCCGACTTACATCAAGCTTGGAACAACCGGGGCTTGGCGCTGGGTAACTTAGGGCGATTTGAAGAAGC
>NZ_CAWUDP010000420.1:0-234 GCF_963920835.1 Scytonema sp. PCC 10023 | reverse complement strand
TTTGGCGATCGCTATTCTTGTGCAAGCACCTACCACCAGTTGGGAATGGTAGCCCAAGATTTGCGCGAATTTGAAGAAGCAAGGCGCAATTACCAACAAGCTTTGCAAATCGATATCAAATTTGGCGATCGCTATTCAAGTGCAAACACCTACCACGAGTTGGGAAGGCTAGCCCAAGCATTGCGCGAATTTGAAGAGGCAAGGCGCAATTACCAACAAGCTTTGCAAATCTAT
>NZ_CAWUDP010000419.1:0-235 GCF_963920835.1 Scytonema sp. PCC 10023 | reverse complement strand
ACTGCCCCAAGTGTTGCCCGAAGCCCTTAAAGTTGCTCGCGAGATTGCTGATGAATCTAGTCGCGCCAATGCCCTAACAGCTTTAGTTGACAAACTGCCCGAAGTGTTGCCCGAAGCCCTTCAGGTAGCTCGCGAGATTGCTGATGAAGAATATCGCATCTATGCCCTAACAGCTTTAGTTGACAAACTGCCCCAAGTGTTGCCCGAAGCCCTTAAAGTTGCTCGCGAGATTGCT
>NZ_CAWUDP010000418.1:0-236 GCF_963920835.1 Scytonema sp. PCC 10023 | reverse complement strand
GACGCCGCATCCCGCCTGTGGTTTTAGATAGCGCCGTTTGGTCCAGTCCGCCAAGCACGGCGGAAATCGGCCTCAGACTTTGGGAAATCCGCCTGCCCGGCTCAGCGCCGAGGGGGCAGGTCGGCCGATGGCCTCGCCGATCCCGCGCGCCGTTGCGATCAGGGCGTCCAAATCATAGTCGGTCTGATACCCGCCGCGCTCCAGCATCTAGACCAGATCCTCAGTGGCGATATTGC
>NZ_CAWUDP010000417.1:0-237 GCF_963920835.1 Scytonema sp. PCC 10023 | reverse complement strand
CGCCTGGACGCCCAGCTTGGTCAGGATGGTCGAGAACAGCTCGCGGTTGGCCTGGGTGTCGTCCACCACCAGAATGCGCGGCTGACCCTTCAGGCCGCCGATCTCATCCCTAAGGGGCGCGGCGGCCCCGACGCTGAGCGGCAGGCCGACCTCGAACGAGAAGGTCGACCCCTCGCCCAGTTGGCTGACCGCCGACAGACGGCCGCCCATCGCCTCGACCAGACATCTGGAGATCGC
>NZ_CAWUDP010000416.1:0-238 GCF_963920835.1 Scytonema sp. PCC 10023 | reverse complement strand
GGATGCGGGTAACTTGACGATTAACACTCGTGAATTACTGGTTCGAGATGGGGCAGGGGTTTCTACAGGCGCACAAAATGCTGGCAAAGGTGGCGATTTGACTGTCATTGCCCAGATTGTGGAATTGATTGGCGAATCTGCCGATGGTCTGTCCTCCAGTGGCTTGTTTTCTGACTCAGAGGGAACTGGGGATGCGGGTAACTTGACGATTAACACTCGTGAATTACTGGTTCGAGAT
>NZ_CAWUDP010000415.1:0-239 GCF_963920835.1 Scytonema sp. PCC 10023 | reverse complement strand
TTCGAATGATTTCGCGCCCACAAACGATCGTATCACCATCGACCGCATGACAGCCCGTAACCGGCTGTGTGTAGGCAGGTGCAGCAAAAGTTATCATTATCATCAGAATAAAAAACAACCTAATGAACATAGTGTTGGCTCGTTTTGTCTGGAGGGTTTCTGGGACGTTTTTGAACGGTTCACAGACTCCTGGCCACGTGTTTGGAGACGCAATAGGAGACAAGAATTTCTTACTTTGA
>NZ_CAWUDP010000414.1:0-239 GCF_963920835.1 Scytonema sp. PCC 10023 | reverse complement strand
GAGCGCTGGTTAAATGCCTCTGTCAATGAGCTCACACAAGCTTGCAACTGCTGAATTTGTTGCTCTAGCCCGGTGGGGTCAAACGGTGCTGGTATTGGCGGCAGTGCTGAAACCTGCTCTTGCAGTTGGGCGGTGCTTTCGCGCAACTGCTGAATTTGTTGCTCTAGCCCGGTGGGGTCAAACAGTGCTGGTATTGGCGGCAGTGCTGAAACCTGCTCTTGCAGTTGGGCGGTGCTTTG
>NZ_CAWUDP010000413.1:0-240 GCF_963920835.1 Scytonema sp. PCC 10023 | reverse complement strand
GAATGGAATGGGGTTGAATGGAATTGAATGGAGTGGAGTGGAGTGGAAGCCAGTGGAAAGAAATGGAATGGGAAAAAATGGAACTGAACTGAGTGCAGAGGAATGGAGTGGAATGGAATGCAATGGAAGGGAAACGAGTGGAGGGGAAGGGAATGGATTGGAGTGGAGTGGAATGTAATGGAATGGAAAGGAATGGAGTGGAATCGAATGGACTCGAGTGGAATAAACTCGAATGGAATG
>NZ_CAWUDP010000412.1:0-240 GCF_963920835.1 Scytonema sp. PCC 10023 | reverse complement strand
CTGTAGCTGCCGTTGTCCGGCACATGGATGTACTCGTCGAGAAACTCCCGGACGTAGGTAGCCGGAATCGGCGGCGTCTGGCCACGTACGCTGGCCTCGATCATCGCCAACAGCTCAGCCGGCGAGCGCGCGAACCCCACGACCCGGGAGATGACTTCCCGGTCAGCCGGATACATGACCTCGTCGCCACGGTCCATGCCTTCACCCCAAGCGGGGATTACCGAACTCGCACGCGCCATC
>NZ_CAWUDP010000411.1:0-241 GCF_963920835.1 Scytonema sp. PCC 10023 | reverse complement strand
GGCCAGCACTTGCGCCAACTTGTCGGTCGTGACGGTCATGCTCATAGCTGGACACCACCTGCGCCGATCATGCGGGCATAGAAAAGCAGCTGCGTGCCGTAGGTCGTGGCGTTCCAGAATCCACCGTCATCAAGGGTCACCGCGCCGGCGTCATAGCTGGCGCTGACCTTGTCGACCGACTTGGCCGTCACCGGACCCGTCACAGCCCCCGGCGCGCCGCCGGCCGTGGCGGTCTTCTGAC
>NZ_CAWUDP010000410.1:0-247 GCF_963920835.1 Scytonema sp. PCC 10023 | reverse complement strand
ATCCGCCGCCACTCGGCTCGCTTCTCCGCCGTCTGCAAATCGCGCTCTACGACATCAACGATCCCGCGAAGCGCCAGCGCGTGCAGCAAATGATCAGCCTCGGCATTATGGAAGCGCAACGCCAACGCAATGCCTCGGCGGCCGATCGCTTGCACCAGCTCTCACGCATGATCCTGCTGAAAGCGCCGATGTCGCAGATCGAGTCGATGCTGATGGAAGCACAGGCGGCCGCGCAAGCGACAGGCGG
>NZ_CAWUDP010000409.1:0-247 GCF_963920835.1 Scytonema sp. PCC 10023 | reverse complement strand
CAGATGGCACAGTGCGGTTGTGGTCTAGTAAAGGTCAGCCACTCGCCGTACTCAATGGTCATCAAGGTTTCGTATTGTCAGTAGCAATCGGCATAGATAAGCAAAGAATTGTCAGTGGTGGTTCAGATAACACAGTGCGGTTGTGGTCTGGTAAAGGTCAGCCACTCGCCGTACTCAATGGTGAGCAAGGTTCCGTAAAGTCAGTAGCAATAAGCACAGATAAGCAAACAATTGTCAGTGGTGGTTC
>NZ_CAWUDP010000408.1:0-247 GCF_963920835.1 Scytonema sp. PCC 10023 | reverse complement strand
TGCTTGTGTGTGCTGCGATAAGCTCGACTGTAGGGATGCCAAACTTTCTAGCGCATTCCCCTTGTTGTTGTGAGCATTGACGTAATTGGGAGCAAGTGTCAGAGCAGTATCGTAAGATGCAATAGCTTGCTCGTACCTAGAGAGTGCTTGTGTGTGCTGCGATAAGCTCGACTGTAGGGATGCCAAACTTTCTAGCGCATTCCCCTTGTTGTTGTGAGCATTGACGTAATTGGGAGCAAGTGTCAGA
>NZ_CAWUDP010000407.1:0-248 GCF_963920835.1 Scytonema sp. PCC 10023 | reverse complement strand
GCGCTGGAAATGACAAAACGCCTGCTTGGGCAACAACATCCACAGGTGGCAACTATTTTGAATAATCTGGCAGGGCTATACCACAATCAAGGACGCTACAGTGAAGCCGAAGCCCTGTATCGCCAAGCACTGGAAATGAGAAAACGCCTGGTGGGGGAACAACATCCCTCTGTGGTATCTAGTTTGAATAATCTGGCATTGCTGTACCAAAATCAAGGACGCTACAGTGAAGCCGAACCCCTGTATCG
>NZ_CAWUDP010000406.1:0-248 GCF_963920835.1 Scytonema sp. PCC 10023 | reverse complement strand
GCGGTTGTGGGATACTCAGGGCAAGCTCCTCGCTGAATTGAGAGGTCATCAGGGTGAAGTATACTCAGTCGCAATAAGTACTGATAACCAGAGAATTGTCAGTGGTGGTGAAGACGGTACAGTGCGGTTGTGGGATACTCAGGGCAAACAAGTCGCTGAATTGAAAGGTCATCAGGGGTTTGTATTTTCAGTAGCAATAAGTACTGATAACCAGAGAATTGTCAGTGGTGGTGAAGACGGTACAGTGC
>NZ_CAWUDP010000405.1:0-250 GCF_963920835.1 Scytonema sp. PCC 10023 | reverse complement strand
ATTCATCAAGTTTTTAGTTCATTTCTTCTACCGTTTCGCACCGCGAACTAGACTAGTTAGGAGTGCGAAATTGAAACCTTTACGGCGATTGATATACGTTAAATATTACCTGCACATATCCTCAACAACCACATTTTGACGTGTTGTTAACGCTATGATTTTCCTAGTACTAGGGTACGGAATGTGGGCTAAAACTATAGCGGTTCTCGGTTGGGTCTAATACATTCTGGTAAAATTAAACGAGGGTATA
>NZ_CAWUDP010000404.1:0-252 GCF_963920835.1 Scytonema sp. PCC 10023 | reverse complement strand
GCGATCGCCGTTTTTTATTTGTAATTATGCTCAAGCCTAGCTTACTTGATGTCGTGGCAAAGAGTGCGATCGCCCTTTTTTATTTGTAACTATGCTCAAGGGTAGTTTACTTGATATCGTCACAAAGAGTGCGAGCGCTCTTTTTTGTTTGTATACGGGCTAAAGGGTAATATTTCACTTGATGTCATCGCACAAAGAGTGCGATCGCCGTTTTTTGTTCGTATGCGCTCTAAAGAGTGATTTACTTGATGT
>NZ_CAWUDP010000403.1:0-255 GCF_963920835.1 Scytonema sp. PCC 10023 | reverse complement strand
AACAGCGGTCATTGCCGCCCTACCAGAAAGGAGACGCTCTGATTTTGGGCCCCACACGGCCCTGCTTGACTCCCCCCAGGGGCAAGAGCGCATATAGAACAAATGAAGAACCTTTGTTCACAGTCCGACGCCTTGGCGGCGCTGAAAACCCGCTTGGGGGCCCTGGATCGGGCCAGCGGTCGTCGTGTCGGCACGGGCGTGCGCGGGGGAGGCGACGACGCATTTGCGCCGTTGGCCACGGGTGTTCTGCATGAT
>NZ_CAWUDP010000402.1:0-255 GCF_963920835.1 Scytonema sp. PCC 10023 | reverse complement strand
TCACCGTTAGTGTTCGTTTACACTAATGCTCATCTACCCTGGCATAAGGCAGTTTCGTACGCGTAACAATAGGCGTTCTGAGATAGTAATTATTGACTAGCTCCCACGCCTCAGGATTATCGTACACGTACACACCGTGATCTCCGCCGTCAGCTTTAACGAAATAAGCGTTCATAGCGTGAGCCATTTTTTGTCCACCTGCGTAGGGTGTTTGCGTATCATAGATAGATTGCAGCACTACGGGGCGGTTTTTAA
>NZ_CAWUDP010000401.1:0-257 GCF_963920835.1 Scytonema sp. PCC 10023 | reverse complement strand
TACTGCGACAAAAACCTACAAATTCGTTTTGTTGGAAAGGTGTTGCCTGAAGTTGAAAATTTTGGCAGGCTTTTTTGAGCAAGGGAATTTTAATTGATTTTACTTGCTCGTAATCTACCTGAGATTCGTTAAATGCTGGTAAATTAGCAAAGTCTTCTTGGCCTAGTAAACCTTGTTCTTGCAGTAGTTCCGGGCTAATCAGCATGTGGTTTCCCGCCATTGCTGAATAAGCAGCATAAGGAGAATTACCGTATCCA
>NZ_CAWUDP010000400.1:0-257 GCF_963920835.1 Scytonema sp. PCC 10023 | reverse complement strand
GCATAAGGCGTCAGGACGGCGGAGACCAGAAAGGCGCCGGAAAGCGCCAGAAACACCGGTCCTGTGCCGATCCCCAGCGCCGCCGCCGCAGGATCGGCCATGACGCCCAGAAGATAATAGCTGGAGGCGAAGGCCACCGCCTGGCCCAGGCCAAGCACGAGAACAATCATACGAACAGAAGACATCGCGCGGGGATGCCGCAGGTCGCGCCGCGCGGAAATCGAGTTTCAGGCCTGCGCTATGTGCGTAAAACTCAC
>NZ_CAWUDP010000399.1:0-258 GCF_963920835.1 Scytonema sp. PCC 10023 | reverse complement strand
CCAGCGCGATCGTGGCCGCCAGCGAGAACGCCATGGTCAGGGCCATCGTGGTGCTCTTGTCCGCGCCCGCCAGTTCGGCGATTCCGCCGGCCAGGTTGCCCAACAGGCTAGGTTCCACCAGCAGCAAGGCGGTCGAGGCGATCCCGACGACGCCGGCCACCACCTTGCCGATGCGCTGCGCGGATTCCTCGTCCACGCCGCAGGCCTGCACGACCTTGCTGGCGATGGTCGACATCAGGTTGCCCAGGCTGATTTCCG
>NZ_CAWUDP010000398.1:0-258 GCF_963920835.1 Scytonema sp. PCC 10023 | reverse complement strand
TACGCAGCCAACCCGTGCTAATAGACCGAGGGCTTGACTTCAACAATTCAAAATTAATAATTCAAAATTCAAAAAAAAAGAATTTGAATCGATAGTTTTGAATGAACAATTGGTGGAATTCGCGTTACTGTGCAGCCTTCAGGGTTTTGAATCAGTTATCACTTAACAGTTATCAGTGAACAGGATGTCCGATAACTGGTAACTGGTAACTGGTAACTGACCACTGTTTTTCCTGGTGCCTATGGCGCGGTGGAACCA
>NZ_CAWUDP010000397.1:0-258 GCF_963920835.1 Scytonema sp. PCC 10023 | reverse complement strand
CGATTAACTTTACCAAAGCATCTATCGCAGTTGAGTTGTTGCCAACAGCTATTTCCCCTAAGCTCTCTGCCGCTCGCCTACGGGTGTCTTCATCCTGTGAGGTGTCGATTAACTTTACCAAAGCATCTATCGCAGTTGAGTTGTTGCCAACAGCTATTTTCCCTAAGCTCTCTGCCGCTCGCATACGGGTGGATTCAAATTGTGAGGTGGCGATTAACTTTACCAAAGCATCTATCGCACTTGAGTTGCCAGGATCTA
>NZ_CAWUDP010000396.1:0-261 GCF_963920835.1 Scytonema sp. PCC 10023 | reverse complement strand
CCACAGGAAATTTAGTCAGGAGTTTTTCTCACGATCGCCCCCCCTGAACGGATACAAAATTTACACTTTTCCTTCCTCGTATAGAACAAGTTATTCAACAAACATATCGGCGGGTATTCAAGAAAGAAAAAGTTCCTGCTAATGAAAAAATAGTCAGTATATTTGAAGTTCATACAGATATTATATGTAGAGGTAAATTGAACCTAGACTCTTAAGAAACACATTCCGTCGCCGTAGATTGAGCAACGAGATTAAAGCCTA
>NZ_CAWUDP010000395.1:0-263 GCF_963920835.1 Scytonema sp. PCC 10023 | reverse complement strand
TCTAGACCCAGATTACCGTAATTTGTGGTTCAATTACCTGAAAATTGCTGTAAGCTTGGAGAGCTAACCTTCCTGTTCCTTTATAAATGTCATCTGTCATCAACTTATGCACTTAGTACACGTCACATTGTCCCGATTCCAATGCAAACCGGAAAATATATAAAGTTTTATATCTTTAAAAAACTTTTCTAAAAAACTATTGACACCACTAGTAGTCCTTAATCGTCAATAACCGGATATAAGCGTTTAAGTTTGATTCTTGC
>NZ_CAWUDP010000394.1:0-264 GCF_963920835.1 Scytonema sp. PCC 10023 | reverse complement strand
CAGCGCCTTGCGGGTTCAGTATGGTCTGTCGCCAGAGTTTTCTGCGCCGAACGACGGTTATGGCGGACTGGGCGACCGTCAGCAGGCCTTCCTTGATGCGCTGAACCCGCTGCTGCCGCGCGCGACCGTCAGCGATTATGTCGACCAACTGGACTATGTCGCCAAGCGGATCGGTTGGGATCATGTCGGCGTCGGCACCGACTTCAATCACGGCGCCGGGATCATTGGTTTCGACAGTGAGGCCGAGGCGCCGAACGTGACGCG
>NZ_CAWUDP010000393.1:0-264 GCF_963920835.1 Scytonema sp. PCC 10023 | reverse complement strand
ATTCTTAAAGTTCTTGAAGAAACCAAGGCTTTAGGCGTCTCTAAAATTGCTAGACTCAGATCTTGCACCAATAAAAATTGATTTAATTTAATTACTCCGTATTAAATTAAAAGCCTTAATTTAGCGATAAAAACCGATAAAAATCAGGTAGCCTTATCGCGCATCTTTTTAGCTTATACGGTTTTTTACGGTTAGGTGCAAGATCTGAGTAGACGTGTTGGCTTATCACGCGCAACTGTTTATGCCGTCTGCCAAAAAATTGAG
>NZ_CAWUDP010000392.1:0-265 GCF_963920835.1 Scytonema sp. PCC 10023 | reverse complement strand
GAACAGGCTGAGCCCCTTGGAATCCTGCTGGCGCGGTGTGATGCGGCAGTGGACTGCCGTCCGCTACGTACGACGGCAGCCAACAGATTTACGGACGATGCCGGGTTTGATAAGAACAGCGCGAGATCATAGCCCAGCTCTGCCGTCCGGTTCAGGATGGTGGTGCGAGCCTCTTGGGGAGGTTTCGCCATCCGGCTCATCAGCCAGAGATATCGGCCGGAGGGCTCGCCGACGATGGACTAGGAATAGTCGTCGGCATGGTCCA
>NZ_CAWUDP010000391.1:0-269 GCF_963920835.1 Scytonema sp. PCC 10023 | reverse complement strand
TTAATATTAAATTAATTCCAAAAATAGATATATTGGCGGGCAAAACTAGCTACGCTAGTTTTGCCCCCTTGCAAAGAAATTCATCTATTGGAGAGTTATGCATAGCTGCGAGATGTTTAGACTTGGGAATAAAATAAAACTGGAGGCGCAGCCTCAGAAAATTTATTTCCAGGCTGCGCCTGAGAAGAGAATGTAGCAGGGTTTACAGGCACATTTAATATTAAATTAATTCCAAAAATAGATATATTGGCGGGCAAAACTAGCTACGC
>NZ_CAWUDP010000390.1:0-272 GCF_963920835.1 Scytonema sp. PCC 10023 | reverse complement strand
CGGAACGATTTGCCAATTTACCTGGCTGCCGCATGCAGTATTTCAACGTAGTGATGGATATCGGGCGTCACCATGCCCGGCTGCTTGCCCGCATCGTCATAGCGCCTCAGCCGGATCGCCTCCTTGAAAAAGGGGTGAGCCTCGAAAGCCTGGCATTCCGCCGCATCGAAGGGGCCGCCCTGTAGGGCCAGGCTCAGCGCAGAGGCGCCGCTCAGATCCTCGAGATAGCCTGGCTCGACCGCGCACAGATAACGTTTGGCCGCGACGTGCAG
>NZ_CAWUDP010000389.1:0-272 GCF_963920835.1 Scytonema sp. PCC 10023 | reverse complement strand
TGCGTCAGAATGCAGCAGAAGCCTTGGGCAAGTTGGGCAATGCTTCAGTGGAGGTAGTGGATGCACTGCTGTTGCGACTGGCGGATGAGAATTCTTCGGTGCGTCGGTTGGCAGCAGAAGCCTTGGGCAAATTGGGCAATGCTTCAGTGGAGGTAGTGGATGCACTGCTGGGACGACTGGTGGATGAGGATTCTTGGGTGCGTCAGAATGCAGCACGTGCCTTGGGCAACTTGGGCAATGCTTCAGTGGAGGTAGTGAATGCACTGCTGCGA
>NZ_CAWUDP010000388.1:0-273 GCF_963920835.1 Scytonema sp. PCC 10023 | reverse complement strand
TCCATATGGAAACTCCCTTTGACGCAAGGTTACGCATCTCCATCGCACGGCGCTACCTAAACTGAACGGGCCTCGCTCAAGGCTTCACCGATTCAAGCCTGTAGGTGGTGAGCCGGTCCGCAATGTCAGCTTCAAGGTCGCCGTAGAACAGATTGTATGGTCTGGCTTTTCGTCTGTCGGACCAGCTGCCACCATCGCGGAAAGACTCCAGGTTCGGCCAACTGTGTCGCAGCAATCCGTCGCGGCACTGGGTCTTCACTTCACGCGTCATCA
>NZ_CAWUDP010000387.1:0-275 GCF_963920835.1 Scytonema sp. PCC 10023 | reverse complement strand
GCCAACCGCGCCTATGAGGTGGGTCTGGCGGGCCCGCTGAACGTGGCCTTTGGTCTGGAGGCCCGCCGCGAAACCTATGAGATCGGCGCGGGCGAGCCCCAGTCGTATGATCGCGGCCCGGTCGCGGGCAAGGGGTCGGCGTCGCAGGGCTATGGCGGTTTCGCGCCCTCCAACGTCCTGTCCAAGAACCGCAGCAATGTCGGCGTCTATGTCGATGTCGAAGGCGAGCTGGTTGAAAACTTCACCGCCTCGGCGGCCCTGCGGTACGAAAACTA
>NZ_CAWUDP010000386.1:0-275 GCF_963920835.1 Scytonema sp. PCC 10023 | reverse complement strand
TGCATCTCGCCTTTGGATTCCTAGGCTGGATTATTTTTGGTGGACTTGCAGGCTGGCTTGCCTCAAAGGTCATGAAGACCGATGAGCAGATGGGCGTATGGGCCAACATTGGCGCCGGCGTAGCAGGCGGTTTAATCGGCGGAGCTATTCTCGGCTTCGCCCTTGGCAAAGACAGCGCCGGATTCTTCTGGAGTTTCGTCACCGCTTTCCTGGGTGCCTGCCTCATCATTTGGATTGTCAAGGCCATCAAGACCCACAAGAATTAGCCATCACCA
>NZ_CAWUDP010000385.1:0-277 GCF_963920835.1 Scytonema sp. PCC 10023 | reverse complement strand
AGGATGCCTTGCAGATCCTCTCCAGCCGGCCAGCCGCGCGCCTTCAGGCCGGTCACCCTGGCGGCCACGAGCTGGGGATGTCCCCCGCTCGCCAGCCAGACCGAGCGCGTCCACCGCGCCGTGTCCCCGCCGGCGCGCTCGATGATCAGGCCTACCTCGGCTTCCTCAAGCGGCGGCACGGTGACCGGCGCGACACCCGTGGAAAGCGAGGGCGGAGGTGGGCGGTAGGCGGTTACGGCCAGGCCGCCGTCGACCTGACGGACGGCTTCGGACAACA
>NZ_CAWUDP010000384.1:0-278 GCF_963920835.1 Scytonema sp. PCC 10023 | reverse complement strand
GTGTGGAGGCGGTCACAGGCACACAAGCCTGGGCCTTGCTCGACGGCTCTGGGATGACGACCGATGGCGCCGGTGGTGCGGAGACTCGCCCTGTCAACACCGCTTACCACCCGCGCGTCCATACCTGATGCCCTTTTCACTGTTAATGCGCGGGCACATGCCTCTCGCCAGGCAGACGCCTTGCAAGGGCATGGTCATGAGCTTTGGGATCCCTTCACCGGCACAACCTCCGGCAGTGGCTCTTTGTCCGTATCCCTATCCACCAACCCCGCATCCGG
>NZ_CAWUDP010000383.1:0-284 GCF_963920835.1 Scytonema sp. PCC 10023 | reverse complement strand
GTCACGGCGAAGTTTGATTTGACTGTGTCAATGCAAGAGACACAACAAGGTCTCAAAGGGTTGTTGGAATACAACACCGACTTGTTCGACGCCTCCACAATCACCCGAATGCTTCGGCATTTTCAGACTTTGCTCCAAGGGATTGTTACTCATCCCCAACAACGAATTTCTCAATTACCCCTGCTGACCCCAGACGAGCAGCATCAGCTACTGGTAGAGTCGAATATCAACCAGACCGATTTTCCCCAACACACCTGTTGTGTCCATCAACTGTTTGAAGCCCA
>NZ_CAWUDP010000382.1:0-305 GCF_963920835.1 Scytonema sp. PCC 10023 | reverse complement strand
CATCGAAGTCGTTCTCAAGCAAGCTGCGTCCTAATGAAGATGGCTATGGCTATATCCGGGCATCGGAACCTAGAACAGTTGCAAAAGTACTTAGAAGTGAGTGATAGTCAAGTGTTGGGCGCGGCTAGCACTCTGAGAATGTTGAGTCCTGTTGGTGAAAATGTCGGGATATATTGCTTTGACGACATCCCGGTAGCGCTTGCTATAAGAATGTTCGCGCGATTAATGATGTTATAACGGGAATTTGCACACTAGTAGAATATAATCGCTAAAAACCGTATAAAATGACAAGGAGTGCTGACCAC
>NZ_CAWUDP010000381.1:0-306 GCF_963920835.1 Scytonema sp. PCC 10023 | reverse complement strand
TCGTACACATCAATCGCCGTAAAGGTTTGCAGTTTCGCACCGCGAACTAGACTAAGGCATGAAAAAACAGCTCAGTAGTGCTGAGTTGACGAGGTTTTAACCCACATTCTGCACCCAGTAGTGTCACATCGCTTGCCTACGTAGTAAAAAGTTAAAATTACGACAATAGAGACAGGAAGGTAAAAGAGTTTCATCTAAATTAGGGGCGATCGCGACTATTTATAATAAAATATTAGCTGTTTAATGGATACGTATCCGTTCAGGGGGGGGCGATCGTGAGAAAAACTCCTGACTAAATTTCCTGTG
>NZ_CAWUDP010000380.1:0-312 GCF_963920835.1 Scytonema sp. PCC 10023 | reverse complement strand
AACTTGACGATTAACACTCGTGAATTACTGGTTCGAGATGGGGCAGGGGTTTCTAGTGGCACATCTGGTGCTGGCAAAGGTGGCGATTTGACTGTCATTGCCCAGACTGTGGAATTGATTGGCGAATCTGCCGATGGTTTGTCTTTCAGTAGCTTGTTTTCTGCCTCAGAGGCAACGGGAAATGCAGGTAACTTGACGATTAACACTGGTGAATTACTGGTTCAAGATGGGGCAGCGGTTTCTACAGGGGCACTAAATGCTGGCAAGGGGGGGAATTTGACGGTCAACGCCCAGACTGTGGAATTGATTGGC
>NZ_CAWUDP010000379.1:0-312 GCF_963920835.1 Scytonema sp. PCC 10023 | reverse complement strand
AATGCTTGCCTGTTGCCACATCCCAGAGTTTGATCGTCTTGTCATCACTGCCAGAAGCCAAGGTTTTGCCATCCGGGCTAAATGCCACGCTATAGACCGACTGGCTATGCCCAGTCAGGGTTTGCGAATGCTTGCCTGTTGCCACATCCCAGAGTTTGATCGTCTTGTCACCACTGCCAGAAGCCAAGGTTTTGCCATCCGTGCTAAATGCCACGCTATAGACCCCAGAGCTATGCCCAGTCAGGGTTTGCGAAATTTTGCCTGTTGCCACATCCCAGAGTTTGATCGTCTTGTCATCACTGCCAGAAGCCA
>NZ_CAWUDP010000378.1:0-318 GCF_963920835.1 Scytonema sp. PCC 10023 | reverse complement strand
AATCTTTTGACTTTTGACTTTTGACTTTTGACTTGATGTATCCCGAGGTCGGTCGAGGAAAAGTTGTTGGCTTTCAAACTATCATTGGTTCGATCCAAGTCGCACAAAAACAACCGAACAACAAAGTACGGTTGTCAGTGTGGAAACAGTCAAATCGATTGTGACACTCCAAAATTGCGACTGCAAGTATTGCGAAAAAGCAATAATTGATTGGAGAAATTGCTTCAGCAATCTTGCTTGAAATAGCAAGACTGCTGGGTGTAATCCAGCCAGAACCTTGAAAACTGCATAGTAACGCGAAGCAGGTAGACACAGACA
>NZ_CAWUDP010000377.1:0-322 GCF_963920835.1 Scytonema sp. PCC 10023 | reverse complement strand
TTGGTGGGATTCGCGTTCTTTGTAGAGACGCGCCATGGCGCGTCTCTACATTGTGATCCTGATAAGGGTTCTGGTCTTATCACCAACCGTATTGCCTTATAGCAGGCTAAAACCGGCTGTTTAAAAATCTCTGATTTCTGCCTTTTGTCTGATGCGCTGTATGCACAGATGGACTCATGCCGCAGACAACCAGGCTCATATTTTAAGGTGAGTTCTCAGAACCTCTCCCACCTTGTAGGAGAGGGAGGAGCTACCTACGTAAAAATAGGATTTTTAAGCCTCTCCCCTTGTAGGGGAGAGGTTTGGAGAGGGGTCAAATCAG
>NZ_CAWUDP010000376.1:0-329 GCF_963920835.1 Scytonema sp. PCC 10023 | reverse complement strand
GGCTTCAGGAAGTCTTGACAACACGGTGAAACTGTGGGACACCAGCACGGGCAAAGAAATCAAAACTCTCACTGGGCATACAAACTCGGTTATTGGCGTCAGCTTCAGCCCGGATGGCAAGATTCTGGCTTCAGGAAGTCGTGACAACACGGTGAAACTGTGGGAGACCAGCACGGGCAAAGAAATCAAAACTCTCACTGGGCATACAAACTCGGTTATTGGCGTCAGCTTCAGCCCGGATGGCAAGATGCTGGCTTCAGGAAGTTTTGACAACACGGTGAAACTGTGGGACACCAGCACGGGCAAAGAAATCAAAACTCTCACTGGGC
>NZ_CAWUDP010000375.1:0-335 GCF_963920835.1 Scytonema sp. PCC 10023 | reverse complement strand
TCATACCTTCGGTTGGTTCAACCACTGTGGTCTATTTACCTGAAAATTGCTGTAATTCGAGTGTTGCGTCCGGGTGAGTGGGTAATTGTCGATAATGCGACGTTTCATCATGGCGGTCGGATTGCCCAATTGATTGAAGCCGCAGGCTGCCAACTGGTTTATCTGCCACCCTATTCGCCGGATCTCAATCGGATTGAGAAGTGTTGGGCATGGTTGAAAAGCCGAATTCGGAAACTGTTGCCCCAATCAGATAATTTACACGATGCCATGGAAACTGTTCTCTCTTAAGAAACACATTCCGTCGCCGTAGATTGAGCAACGAGATTAAAGCCTAA
>NZ_CAWUDP010000374.1:0-336 GCF_963920835.1 Scytonema sp. PCC 10023 | reverse complement strand
GGCCGTTGTTCTTCCTGGGCCTGATCCTCTACGCCGCGCACCTGATCCGACAAATAGTTCGCATCGACCGCAACGATCCCGCCCGCGCGCTCGTTCTGTTCCGGTCTAACCGCGAAGCTGGCTTCGTCCTGCTCGCCGCCATCATTCTCGGTTCCATCGGCCTGTCGTCATGAAGGAGCGCCGCATGTCCCTCTCCACCCGCACCCTGTTGATCGCTGTCGCCGTCACCGCCACCCTCGCCGCCTGCCAGCGTCGCGATGAGAAGCCCGCCGCACCGCCTGCGGCCCCGGACAAGGCGCCCGCAGCCGCCGCCGCCAGCACGACGCCGACCGCCTA
>NZ_CAWUDP010000373.1:0-343 GCF_963920835.1 Scytonema sp. PCC 10023 | reverse complement strand
AAACTTCTTTTTCTTTCATGTTTAATTCGTTCTTGATTTCGATAACCACCTTTAGGTAAGATTACTTGTTTGATTCCTAGGATAGTAGCATAATTTTCGTTGGTTTGAGAGTAAACACCTCTATCTGTAGTCACGGTTTTTGGTGGAGAACCAAAATTTTCTATATGTTGGTCAAGACTTGGTATTAATTGCTGAGTATCATGAGGATTACCTTTTAAAATTCGATAATTACTGATAATTCCTCCGTCAACTTCATCTAACCAAACTTTACGCCCAAACTCGACATCTACTCTTAAGAAACACATTCCGTCGCCGTAGATTGAGCAACGAGATTAAAGCCTAA
>NZ_CAWUDP010000372.1:0-351 GCF_963920835.1 Scytonema sp. PCC 10023 | reverse complement strand
CATCATGATGCTTCTTTTTCCGCTTGTCAATAGCGTTTGAGACGCGCTTACCCTGTCTTCTACTATGACAGTTTTGATAAATTTCATGTTATGAGTATTTTTCGATTGCACCGTAATAATATTTGTAACATTCCTTTCAACTCTGTGCTGAGACTTGACAAAATTTATAGACAAATAGCTATTAACTGTATTGCTTTTTTATACTGTAAGCGCGACTTCATCTCCCCAATCGGCAAAATTGACGAAGATACGCTCCTGATGGGATAGGGTGTGGTCAAAACCTATTGGTGAAGGAATAGACATCTCCAAAATAGAAGCATTATCTAGTAAAAGAGTATAAAATTAGATTTT
>NZ_CAWUDP010000371.1:0-362 GCF_963920835.1 Scytonema sp. PCC 10023 | reverse complement strand
AGCAAAAAGCTGAGTTCAAAATTTTGAGCTATGATAGGACAGTTGCCGCAAAGCGACTCATAGCCATTAAAAATCAAGGGCCAGAAAAAAGTTTGAAATGCCCCTTGACAAAAAAAAAAGCGGTGGCTAGACTAGATAAAGTGTGAAGGAAGAAAACACACGCCGAACCAAGAAAAAACAATAGTTTGAAAGCCAAAAGCAGCAAAAATCCTCGTCAAAGAAATCAAGTCAACGGGGAAACCCGAAGACAAAAAAACGAAGGAAAGATTTCGGAAAGAAATTTCCGGGAGCTTAGGAAAACTCAAAACAAAACGGAGAGTTTGATCCTGGCTCAGGATGAACGCTGGCGGTATGCTTAACAC
>NZ_CAWUDP010000370.1:0-373 GCF_963920835.1 Scytonema sp. PCC 10023 | reverse complement strand
TAGAGGCTCCTACCAGAAACGAGTCGCACTATTTGAGTTGGTGCAGAACGCGAATGGTGCTCTTTACGGCTTTGGGAGAACCAATCAGTGTATGTTTGATGGGTTCTCTTTCTGGAGATGCTTGAGAGTTAGTTTGATTGGGGATGGGTGTATTTGGGTTGTCGGCACCGGACAAAAAGCCTTGAGTTATGGATTGCAAGGAATAATTTGCACCATCTTCCGGTGCCACTGCTAGAGCTTGCCCTTGCACGTACTGTTCCAACTTGAACTGAGCGATCGCTTGCTCGTCAAAGAAGAGCGCTTGCATTTGTGTCATCATTTATAGCGGTTCTCACTTGGCTGCAATACAATAACCACAATGTTTAAACCAGCC
>NZ_CAWUDP010000369.1:0-375 GCF_963920835.1 Scytonema sp. PCC 10023 | reverse complement strand
TGTCTGTGTCTACCTGCTTCGCGTTACTATGCAGTTTTCAAGGTTCTGGCTGGATATTATCCAGCAGTCTTACTGGTTCAAGCAAGATTGCTGGAGCAATTTTTTGAATTTGCTATTGCTTGCGTGACAATATGTATGTTTGCACTCAGTCTTTTTGAGTCTAACAATCGATTTGATTGTTTGCCCAATCACAACTATATTTGGTTGCTCGCTTGTGCAATTTCTATCGAACCAATATATAGTTTGAAAGCCAATTACTTTTCCTCGACCGACCTCGGGATGTCTTTTCAGTGTTCAGTTATCAGTTACCAGTTACCAGTTTTTTTGCTCACTGTTTACTGGTCACTCCTGACTGAAAAGTGGGTCTCCCTAAAA
>NZ_CAWUDP010000368.1:0-385 GCF_963920835.1 Scytonema sp. PCC 10023 | reverse complement strand
GGCGGAGTAAGCTTTGATAGCTTGTTCGAGATTCTCAGCTTTGCCGTCGCGTATTGTGTTACGGTAAGCATTCTCCAGATTATTTTGCGTTTGAACCCATTGTTGCGGGAAGGCGTCACGGGTATAAACTTCTAATGCGGCGGTGTAAGCAGCGATCGCCAATTCTAGATTCTGTGCTTTCTCGCCGAATATTCTGTTACAGTAAGCAGTCCCCAGATTATTTTGCGTCTGAGCCCAATCTTGCGGGAAGGCGTGGCGGGTATAAACTTCTAATGCGGCGGTGTAGGCAGTGATCGCTCTTTCAAGATTGTCTGCTTGATCGCCGAGTATTCTGCTACGTAAATCCTAGACAAGTCTAGACATTCTACTTCTTTCTTCTCGGGGA
>NZ_CAWUDP010000367.1:0-411 GCF_963920835.1 Scytonema sp. PCC 10023 | reverse complement strand
TTTGGCTTAAGTCTTCTATCTGCTGTAGCTCTGAGCGCTGGTTAAATGCCTCTGTTAATGAGCTCACACAAGCTTGCAACTGCTGTATTTGTTGCTCTAGCCCGGTGGGATCAAACGGTGCTGGTATTGGCGGCAGTGCTGAAATAAGCTGTTGCACTTGGGTGCTGCTTTGGCTTAAGTCTTCTATTTGCTGTAGCTCTGAGAGATGGTTAAATGCCTCTGTCAATGAACTCACATAAGCTTGCAACTGCTGTATTTGTTGCTCTAGCCCGGTAGGGTCAAAGGGCGCTGGTATTGGCGGCAGTGCTGAAACCTGCTCTTGCAGTTGTGCGGTGCTTTGGCTTAAGCGTTCTATTTGCTGTAGCTCTGAGCGCTGGTTAAATGCCTCTGTCAATGAGCTCACACAAGCTT
>NZ_CAWUDP010000366.1:0-417 GCF_963920835.1 Scytonema sp. PCC 10023 | reverse complement strand
GAGACGCGCCATGGCGCGTCTTTACACAATATGGCACGTCTTTACACAATCTACCGCAACCTATGAAGCCCAAGTTCAAAGATAAATATCATTTAGAATTGCTGCTTTGAGTTGTATCAGGAAGTTGAGGATCGCATTGAAGGGATTGAGTAGGTTATAACCGTGTAAAGCCAAATGTAGAGACGCGCCATGGCGCGTCTTTACACAATATCGCGCGTCTTTACACAATATGGCACGTCTTTACACAATATCGCGCGTCTTTACACAATCTACCCGAACTATGAAGCCCAAGTTCAAAGATAAATATCATTTAGAATTGCTGCTTTGAGTTGTATCAGGAAGTTGAGGATCGCATTGAAGGGATTGAGTAGGTTATAACCGTGTAAACACGCCAAATGTAGAGACGCGCCATGGCGC
>NZ_CAWUDP010000365.1:0-423 GCF_963920835.1 Scytonema sp. PCC 10023 | reverse complement strand
ACCAGACCGATTTTCCCCAACACACCTGTTGTGTCCATCAACTGTTTGAAGCCCAGGTGGAACAAACACCCGATGCTGTAGCCGTCGTGTTTGAAGATACACAACTGACCTACAAACAACTCAACCAACAGGCAAACCAGTTAGCACAATACTTACAAAAGCTAGGCGTAGGACCAGAGACACGGGTCGGCATTTGTGTGGAGCGCTCTGTGGAGATGGTGGTGGGATTGTTAGGCATTCTCAAGGCAGGGGCTGCTTATGTACCTATTGACCCTGCCTATCCTCTAGAGCGCTTGGCGTATATGTTGAATGATGCCCAAGTCTCCGTGCTGTTGACCCAACAGCATTTGCTCGAGGATTTACCAGCTCAGTGGCTGCAAGTTCTGTGTCTCAATTCAGATTGGCAGGTCATTGCTCAAGAAA
>NZ_CAWUDP010000364.1:0-442 GCF_963920835.1 Scytonema sp. PCC 10023 | reverse complement strand
AAAAAACGAGTTGAAAACGCCAAATAACTCACGGCGTCCCAAGATACAAACAAGAAACCAAAACTATTTTACGAGGAAAACAAAATGATTGTCGTCATCAAATCCCAAACAAGTGCATCTGAAGTTCAACGCATCATTCAAGAATTGGATCGCTACCCTGTCACAGTTGAAAAAGTCGTCGGCAAAGACAAAGTTGTCATAGGCTTAGTGGGTGAGACAACTGCGATCGCTCCAGAACACATTCAACAAATCAGCCCATTCATTGAACAAGTCGTGCGGGTAAAACAGCCATTTAAGCGGGCTTCCTTAGAATATCGCTATGGTGAACCAAGTGAAGTGGTTGTGCCAACTCCCAATGGTCCAGTAACGTTTGGTCAAAATCATCCGTTAGTAGTCGTGGCTGGACCTTGTTCAGTGGAAAATGAAGAAATGATTGTCGCCA
>NZ_CAWUDP010000363.1:0-445 GCF_963920835.1 Scytonema sp. PCC 10023 | reverse complement strand
AACTGGCACTTAGTCTTGGAATTGACATTCAAATTTCCAGGTGCAAGATATGAGGTAGCCCCCCTCGCGCAACCCGATGCCCAACCCGACAATCTCCTGTTGCTCCGGCATCGTACCGAATTATTAGGGATAACTGAAGCGGGAATTGTCTTCAGGCGATCGCCCCTTCATAAGCATGTTTTTCACCGACAGCGGTGATTGCAACACACCCCAGTAGCTCTCTCATAGCGAGAAAATTGACAATTCCCCAATGCTTTAAGCTAACGCTCTTGAGGGGGAAAGCAACAATCACAGACTCTCCTCTACTTTTTTATACCTGTACTCAAGTTCCGCCTTTTAGTACAGTTGAACTGTTATGGGAGTGAGCGCCGACTTTTAGTCTAAACTCCAGAGGCTGAGGAACCAAAGATGGAGTATATTTAGAATCATTAAGCAGTGCTTTGAT
>NZ_CAWUDP010000362.1:0-475 GCF_963920835.1 Scytonema sp. PCC 10023 | reverse complement strand
CTTGCAGAAGCGACAGTTTTGCCATCCGGACTAAATGCCACGCTGAAGACAAAACTAGTATGCCCTCTGAAGGTGGAAATTAGTTGACCCGTGCTGATATTCCACAATTTGATGGTTTCGTGCTCAGTTGCAGAAGCGACAGTTTTGCCATCCGGACTAAATGCCACGCTGAAGACAAAACCAGTATACCCAGTGCCAGTATACCCAGTGAAGGTGGAAATTTGTTGACCCGTGCTGATATTCCACAATTTGATGGTATTGTCTCTACCTGCAGAAGCTAGAGTTTTGCCATCCGGACTAAATGCCACGCTTTCGACTGCATAAGTATGCCCGCTTAAGGTAGAAATTTGTTGACCCGTGCTGATATTCCACAATTTGATGGTATTGTCAAGACTTGCAGAAGCTAGAGTTTTGCCATCCGGACTAAATGCCACGCTAAAGACTTCACGAGTATGCCCGCTTAAGGTAGAAATTT
>NZ_CAWUDP010000361.1:0-492 GCF_963920835.1 Scytonema sp. PCC 10023 | reverse complement strand
ATCCCGAGGTCGGTCGCAATCTTAAGGAAAGCTTTCAAACTATAAACAGGGTTCGATAATGGGCTATTAGCTCAGGTGGTTAGAGCGCACCCCTGATAAGGGTGAGGTCCCTGGTTCGAGTCCAGGATGGCCCACCTGAAGACAGTGAACAGTCAACAGTCATCAGTGAACAGTAAAAAACTGAGAACTGGTAACTGGTAACTGAAAACTGACTTAGGGGGGTTTAGCTCAGTTGGTAGAGCGCCTGCTTTGCAAGCAGGATGTCAGCGGTTCGAGTCCGCTAACCTCCACCTACTCCAAGGGAAAAATTGCTACAAAAAAAATTGCTCTTAAGCAAAAAAAACTGAGAAAAAAGTTTTTGTGGCGGTTTCCAGTGTGATAAAATAAGAAAATGTGGATAATTCAGCAACATGACAAGAGTCAGACTGCTGGATGACATCCAGCCAGAACCTTGAAAACTGCATAGTAACGCGAAGCAGGTAGACACAGACA
>NZ_CAWUDP010000360.1:0-498 GCF_963920835.1 Scytonema sp. PCC 10023 | reverse complement strand
GAATCTTTACAGCCTTATCTTTGTCCACAATTGTGTGATTAGCGTACAAAGTTGTATCTATGTCCACTTTAATAAGTGTACCAAGTTAAATGATATGAATTTCTTATATCTTTGTCCACTCATATCGGTATGTCTGCATTAGCGGACAAAGTTTACTCATCTCCGTCATAGTGTGAAACAACGCTATATCAATACTTTCAAGATTTTAACTTTGTCCGTGTCTCTGCAATATCTATGACCGGACAAAGATGTATTTAAGTTTGTCCATCTCTGCAATTGAGTCACTAAACTCAATTTAACTTTGTTCACTTTTGATAGTGGACATAGATACTTAACTTTGTACTCTAATAATGTGGACAAAGATGATTGATAAGTAAAATCTTGAAAAAATTGTGGCGATCGCGAGAATTTACTTATCAATCGCAAGGGACCCCGCCGCCACAGCCCCCACGTTCGCCACTACGACCCCACCAACCCGACCGACCCCGCCGCCACAGC
>NZ_CAWUDP010000359.1:0-506 GCF_963920835.1 Scytonema sp. PCC 10023 | reverse complement strand
GGAAGCCTTGAATACTTTTGTAGAACTTGCACCACCAGGACCAGCAACTGCTGTAGTAGCAAACATAACAGCCTTACTGTTCAAGTTGTAGTTAGCATAATTGTCCTCAGTTACAGTTGGTATGCTATACAAACCAAAACCACCAGCGACAACTTCTTGTTGTTCAACAGACAATTCGATAAATAATGCGTCAGACATGATTGAAAACCTCGTAGTTTTGATTTGAGTTGAATTTGTTTTGAGCTTCTTGTTGCTTGATGAATGAAAAAAAATGGAAGATTCCAGAAAGTTAATCTGCTTGACTGTTCTCTTTTATATACAGCTTCGGAAAATCAGTTGTTCTAAAGCGAGAGTTAAGTGGAAATTCTGGAATCGTAATTCAGCAATTAATTATCTGTATTTAATTGCTTACCATTTGAAGGTGAGAATGTCTCCTGCTGAACTGTGAATATTATCTTTGGAAGCCTTGAATACTTTTGTAGAACTTGCACCACCAGGACCAGCAA
>NZ_CAWUDP010000358.1:0-525 GCF_963920835.1 Scytonema sp. PCC 10023 | reverse complement strand
TGAGCTCATTGGCACAGGCATTTAACCAGCGCTCGGAGCTACAGCAAATAGAAGAGTTAAGCCAAAGCACCGCCCAACTGCAAGAGCAGGTTTCAGCAGTGCCGCAAATACCAGCACTGTTTGACTCCAACGGGCTAGAGCAACAAATTCAGCAGTTGTGCCAAAGCACCGCCCAACTGCAAGAGCAGGTTTCAGCACTGCTCCCAATACCAGCACCGTTTGACCCCACCGGGCTAGAGCAACAAATTCAGCAGTTGCAAGCTTCTATGAGCTCATTGGCACAGGCATTTAACCAGCGCTCGGAGCTACAGCAAATAGAAGAGTTAAGCCAAAGCACCGCCCAACTGCAAGAGCAGGTTTCAGCAGTGCCGCAAATACCAGCACTGTTTGACTCCAACGGGCTAGAGCAACAAATTCAGCAGTTGTGCCAAAGCACCGCCCAACTGCAAGAGCAGGTTTCAGCACTGCTCCCAATACCAGCACCGTTTGACCCCACCGGGCTAGAGCAACAAATTCAGCAGTTGC
>NZ_CAWUDP010000357.1:0-526 GCF_963920835.1 Scytonema sp. PCC 10023 | reverse complement strand
CGCCTGTTGATATTGTCCCAAAGAATCGTAAGCATTACCCAAATTATTCAGAGAAGCAGCTTCACTTTTGCGATCGCCTATCTCAAGATAAATAGCAAGTGACTGCTGATGGTAATCAATCGCCTGTTGATATTGTCCCAAGGAACGGTAAGTACTACCCAAACTAGTTAGAGAAGCAGCTTCACTTTTGCGATCACCTATCTCACGAAAAATAGCAAGTGACTGCTGATCGTAATCAATCGCCTGTTGATATTGTCCCAAAGAATCGTAAGCATTACCCAAATTATTCAGAGAAGCAGCTTCACTTTTGCGATCGCCTATCTCAAGATAAATAGCAAGTGACTGCTGATGGTAATCAATCGCCTGTTGATATTGTCCCAAGGAACGGTAAGTACTACCCAAACTAGTTAGAGAAGCAGCTTCACTTTTGCGATCACCTATCTCACGAAAAATAGCAAGTGACTGCTGATCGTAATCAATCGCCTGTTGATATTGTCCCAAAGAATCGTAAGCATTACCCAAATTA
>NZ_CAWUDP010000356.1:0-564 GCF_963920835.1 Scytonema sp. PCC 10023 | reverse complement strand
CTAGTTCGCGGTGCGAAACGGTAGAAGAAATGAACTAAAAACTTGATGAATAACCAAGATGACTCATAAAAAACTTGATGGTATTTAGCCACTCAGTATGAAACCAAAAATCCTTGATTAAGCGCGAAAAAGCAAAGAAAAATTATGTAGCTTTATCGTACATCTTTTTAACTTGTACAATTTTCTACGGCTAGCGCAAAAACTGAGATTATTTATTGAGTTGGTAGCATTGTGATGCTAACAATAAAAATTAAAAAATCATTATTTTTTAGTAAGCAATCTAGCCAAATGATAGTGCAATGAAACAAAATATCAGAAGTTAATTATAATTGAGATTCTTTTCAAGAAGACTTCGACTGATAATAGTTAAGTTATGAGCAATGATTCCCCATCCAATCCAACTGGAGAAACCGAACTCTCCTCGATATAAACAACGTTGTAGACCAAAGCATCGCTTGAGGTAGCTGATACGTCCTTCGACACCGTTATGCCAACGACGAGCTTTCTGAAAACTTCTTTTTCTTTCATGTTTAATTCGTTCTTGATTTCGATAACCACCTTTAG
>NZ_CAWUDP010000355.1:0-565 GCF_963920835.1 Scytonema sp. PCC 10023 | reverse complement strand
CGAGTTGCCTTGCGGCAAGCGAGTGAGATTTCACCCCAGTTTGGAGCATACCTAGGGTAGCCGCCGAGATACCTGCAAAATGGGACACGTTGTAAAGTTTTGTAACGCATATGTTTGAAAACCCTTGATTTTACGTTGTTTCAATACTGGATTGAGCGTGTCCTCTGTTGTGAAAACATCCCCTAAAACAGTTCTTAATGGGCAAGTTTGAGAGACTGAATAGCGCGAAGAGTTGATTTTAGTGTGCAAAAATTTGAATGTTTCTTTACCATTTTTGGGCAAGGCGCGTAAATCGCTAAAGTCGTTGCCGCAACATTTGTTTACAATGTGTCCCATTTTGCGCGTATCTCGGCGATCACCCTTGGAGCGATCTAATGCCTATAATAACTTGGCAGTTGTGGTTAGCTCGTAATATTGTGTCAGACAATCCTCTGCCGTGGCAAAAATCAATTGACAAGCTAACTCCTGGAAGGGTTGCTCAGTCTATGGGAGGAGTTTTAGCGAGGATTGATATGAAATCCGGATGTATACTTACTGTATAACTTGGTTGCAAACATCTGGTAAT
>NZ_CAWUDP010000354.1:0-584 GCF_963920835.1 Scytonema sp. PCC 10023 | reverse complement strand
CATATATCACTAGCGGACTCCGCGCCGCTAGTTAGAGGCTCATATCTTGCACCTCACCGTACAAACACAGGCAACGTAAAAAGATGCCCGAAAAAGCTACCTTATTTTTATTGGCTTTTATCGCAAAATCAAGGCTTTCGGTTTAATACGGAGTAATTAAATTACATCAATTTTTATTGGTGCAAGATGTGAGACAACGCCCGTTCCTTGAAAAGTAGATTCCGACACGATTCTGGCAGATTGTCTTCCCAAACTCAAATGAATGCCTGGTAAGGGTTCTGGAAAACTTTTCGATCTACTGAAAATACGTAAACATGGATTGTATGCTGGTCAGAGATTCAACTTTCGCTCGGATAAATCCTGAACAATTTTAAAAAAGTTTTTTAAATTGGATTCAATCTATTGGAAAATTGACTTCTCAAGAAATAATTGCAATCGATGGGAAAACATTTCGGGGTTCTTATGATACTGATACGTCAAATGATAAAGCTGCTATACATATGATTAGTGCTTGGGCAACAGCTAATCGTTTATAGCGGTTCTCACTTGGCTGCAATACAATAACCACAATGTTTAAACCAGCC
>NZ_CAWUDP010000353.1:0-585 GCF_963920835.1 Scytonema sp. PCC 10023 | reverse complement strand
ATAAAATTGACGTGCGAAATCTAGTATTTGTGGATGAAGCGGGATTGAATTTATCAATGTCACGCTTGTTTGGTAGAGCAGTAGACGGCGAACGAGCAATTGGTAGCATTCCTGGAACGAAGGGTGGAAATGTTTCCTTAATTGGTGCTTTGAACCTTGATGGGCTGATTGCAGCAATGACTGTACCAGGAAGCACCAATACAGAAGTGTTTCTTACATATGTAACTCAGGTCTTGGTACCTCAATTATGGAAAGGGGCTATTGTGGTTATGGATAATCTGAAGGTTCATCACGCGGAGCGTGTAAAAATTGCCATTGAGTCCGTTGGTGCATTCGTCAAGTTTTTACCGAAGAAAGGCAGAGGGCAGAGGGCAGAGGGCAGAAGGAAAGAAGGTAAGCTTTGATACAAAAATAAGTCCTCTGTTCTCTGCCATAAGGTTTAAAGCCCCTGAATTTATTTATGGAGAAAAATAAACGCGTAGCAACTTTATTAAATCCCCCGAATTCATTCGTGGGGACGCCTTCTGCCTTCTGCCTTCGTACTTCTGCCTTCTTACCCCCCTACTCTCCTGATTTATCCCCCAT
>NZ_CAWUDP010000352.1:0-586 GCF_963920835.1 Scytonema sp. PCC 10023 | reverse complement strand
TTGGGTACATCTGATTGTTCAACTGGAGTTAATATATCTGGTGTAGGTACAACAGTTGGAGAATCGGGGGCTATCCCTTGTTCCGCGTTGAGGAACTGCCGCATCACTGTGGATTCATTCCCCAAAGTGGGTGGGGCAGTTGTTGATACATTAGGTATGAGTGTTGGTAGCACTGATGCATTTTGTAGCGATGTCTCAATGCTTGTGCTATCTAGATTCGGTTGAGAAGGTTGTGTTGTTTGCGTCTGTGCAGTGACATTGTTGGATAAATCTAAAATGCTGGGTTGAGGTTGTGCCTCTGTGGTGACATTGTTGGGTACATCTGATTGTTCAACTGGAGTTAATATATCTGGTGTAGGTACAACAGTTGGAGAATCGGGGGCTATCCCTTGTTCCGCGTTGAGGAACTGCCGCATCACTGTGGATTCATTCCCCAAAGTGGGTGGGGCAGTTGTTGATACATTAGGTATGAGTGTTGGTAGCACTGATGCATTTTGTAGCGATGTCTCAATGCTTGTGCTATCTAGATTCGGTTGAGAAGGTTGTGTTGTTTGCGTCTGTGCAGTGACATTGTTGGATAAATCTA
>NZ_CAWUDP010000351.1:0-594 GCF_963920835.1 Scytonema sp. PCC 10023 | reverse complement strand
TTGAACTCTCCACGCTTTGAAAAACGTGGATTCTAGACTGTTGTTGCTACGTGGGATAGGTGCCACACTCCGCAACTTTGTCTCGTGTTTTTGTAAAACACGTTGACGAGGGTAAGACAGCCCTACCCGCCTCGACCCTTTCGGGCTGTACGGCTACTTCGGTATCTTCCAACCATGAAGATTTTACGTATTGATGGCTCTAAAAAGACTTTTCAACACAACCCCATATCTTCAATTGTGAGGGTAGGCATGGCATCACGTTTGTTTTTTGGAGTTTTTCATCCTGTGCTACCATGACATCAATATAACTTATTAATGATGTCATGAGTAGATTTAGTGCAAGATTTTCGCTCATAAGAGTATGAAGAATTGGTAAGACTAAGCAAACAAAAAGAGAGGTCGATGAATGACTTAATTAGAGAAGCGGTAAGGCAATATCTTGAAAGAGAAACAAAGGGATAAATCCCGCCATCGTCGGGTTTCATCCCCTGGTTTAAAACACAGATGTAGTTTTCCTCCGTGCGTCAAACTACATCTTCCCTTCGGGACGCTACGCGAACAGGGGTTCTCACCCTCCCACTATGTCTTGATAGT
>NZ_CAWUDP010000350.1:0-615 GCF_963920835.1 Scytonema sp. PCC 10023 | reverse complement strand
CAAAACCACTTCCGCATCGGAATGAGTTTGAAAACGATATTTGGACTCCAATTGTGAGCGTAATTCTTTGTAATTATAAATTTCCCCGTTTATGGCGACAAACATTGTTTGCTGTTGATTCCAAATTGGCTGTTTTCCTCCGACAACATCGATAATTGACAAGCGTCTAAATACTAGCGATAAGCGCTCGGAGTTAAAAAATTGCTCATCATCAGGGCCTCTTTGAGACAATTGCTCGCTCATCTTGTGCAAAATGCTTTCGCGTTGGGAATGATTAAGTTGCTGAGTCCCACTTGTCAGAAAACCCGCAAATCCACACATGATAAATTTTTACTTAAACTTTTAATGCTAGTACTAAATCTTATATGATTTCTTGGGAGAAAGTGGCGATGTTCCCCAGCCAACATTAGAAGCATTCGCTGCGTGCGATCGCCTCAAGCCTTTATCCTTACGAGAAAAGACAATAAAAACCGTGTCACTTTCTTACGTGGTGCTCTGCACAAGAGGCTTAGTTTGAATTTCAATTTGTTTAATAAAATCTCTTAACAAGCAGGTTTAGTCTAGTTCGCGGTGCGAAACTGCAAACCTTTACGGCGATTGATGTGTACGAAATAT
>NZ_CAWUDP010000349.1:0-626 GCF_963920835.1 Scytonema sp. PCC 10023 | reverse complement strand
AAATTCCGTTCTACCATTTTTTTGACACCAGGTTAATATTCCGGACGTGTCTAATCTCCCCGTCCCATAGCTCTGCCATTTCGCTCTGGGTTTTATCCCCATGCTCACGCACAAAGACCCGAAACTTGTCCCAATCGCTGATTTTGAGGTTCTGTTGAGATACTTGTCTCGGCTTTGGCTTGACATCGCCCGTTTCAGCTTTGCGCTGGCACCACAAGTTAATCGTATTGCGACTGATATTGAACAGTTGACTCGCCTCACTTTTCTTGAGTCCGTCCAACTCGATCGCTTGCATTACTTTTCGCCGGAAGTCATCGCTGTAAGGTTGTGCCATTGGAAGGGGGGAGACGCTATGGGAATCCTTCTAGCTTACGTCCTAACCTGTATGACTGTAGCTATAACTATGGCTACGGGTATTCCCCTGCTGGGGAACGCTTCTACGACCTCAAATCGGGTCGGCGGCAGGAACGCATTAATATGATCGCTGGCTATCGGGATGGTAAACTGATTGCGCCCTTTACGGTCGAGGGGGCATGCAACCGCAGCGTGTTTGAGACCTGGCTAGAAACCTGCTTACAGCAATTTTCAGGTAATTGAACCACAAATTACGGTAATCTGGGTCTAGA
>NZ_CAWUDP010000348.1:0-632 GCF_963920835.1 Scytonema sp. PCC 10023 | reverse complement strand
CTGCATAATCCAGATGATTGTCTGATCATCTGGTCGCAGGACGAAAACTTTAAAAGAGGCAATCTTCTTTCAGTTGCCACTCTAGGATTAGGATTCTCTGATTAATATGAGTACTCAGACAAGCTCGTTAGAAGCAATCAAAGAGCATCAGTTAAAATTCAGCTATTGCTCACACTGTCATCGCTTCCGGCAGATTCGTTGTTACTTGAAGGAAAAACCTGTTTGTGCTGATTGCAGCGTGGGTAAGCTTAAATTAATAGATCCGCCTCCGCCCCCCGTCCAGCCTAAAAAGAAGCAAAGAGTTGAGAATCACAAAAGATACGAACTTCTTGCCGAGTTAAAAACAAAACTAATAGAGTGCCTCCAAGGTCGCTGCCTTTCTTCAAAAGAGTTGTTCCAAGCTTGCGGAAAGAACCATTACAACGACTACGACAGCTTTATATGGTTTCTTAGAATCTTGCACCTGGAGGGGAGTATTTACTCATGTCGATGGAGGGCAAACGGCTCTAATTACCATGTCCTGCCTGATGAAAAAGAATTATTGTATAGGCGGATTGGATATCCACCAGAAGAAAGAATTCTTAAAGTTCTTGAAGAAACCAAGGCTTTAGGCGTCTCTAAAATTGCTAGAC
>NZ_CAWUDP010000347.1:0-639 GCF_963920835.1 Scytonema sp. PCC 10023 | reverse complement strand
AAGAGGAAAAGGCTGAGGTGTTGCATATGGTGGCAGAATCCCTTGAAAAACCATTGTCACCTAAAAATCCGCCTAAGGCCGTAGTGGCAAAAACCCGCGAGGTAGTGCCAGTATAGATCTACATTTATTTTTGAAGAAATAAAATTAGTATGACTGATATAGAATTTCAACAACTGCTTACAACTTGCCAGAGTTTGATGAGTGAGCAGAAAGCAGAATTAATTAAAGTGCTTCTAGGGGATAGCACTATAAAGGTGGGGTTTCCCAACCAAGAAGAAAATATTGTATCTACTAATTCAATCCCAACGGCTATAAAAATTCTCGCTGAGTCACTAAGAAACAGGAGAGGCGGGAGACTTAGATTCGAGTTTTATCCAGAAAGGAAGTCAGCTTGAAATTAAGCTTTTTGACGAGGCCAATACTGTGAGGTGATCCAAGAAGGCGATCGCCTCATTTTTTTAGTACTACTAAGCACACGAACTTTTTATCCGCGTTGCCTGGTATCGATACGGGATTTCCCGCCTCCGAACTTCACGCCTTGTCCGGTTGAAACTTTTTAAAAATTCTTCAAGAGAGGAATGACACCACTAGTACTGTGCGACAGAAATAATCAGACAGTTTAAAATTGAGAAATGACAT
>NZ_CAWUDP010000346.1:0-644 GCF_963920835.1 Scytonema sp. PCC 10023 | reverse complement strand
TAGTGGGCTAGTCAGCTATAACTATGGTGCAGGTAATGGCGGAGTCATAAACGTTATTGCGGCAAATTCTTTGCTGATTGAAAACTCTTCGGTGCCCAGCAGTCGTACGGAGAACATAGGTCAAGCCGGAAAAATCAATCTTAATGCCGCAGACCGTATAGTATTAAAAAATTCATCAAATATAAATACTCAAACAAATGGCACGGGCAATGCAGGAAATTTGACGTTAAACGCTGGTACATTGCTTGTACAAGATGGATCACAGGTAGCTACTAGCGCTTTAGGTAGCGGCAACGCAGGCGAAATAACTTTAAAAGCAGATACGATTTCATTCAGTGGTGCTAAAACTGGCGTATACAACACACTTGGTTCTACATCAGCACCAGTAATTAATGTCGAATATGATGATAATAGACGTTTTCCCAAAGTTACCATTGAACCTCGTCCGCAAACTATCTTGCCAAACGCCCAAGGTAATAGTGGAAACATAAATATCTCCGCTAGGTTACTCAGTGTCACTGATGGTGCTCGACTAACTACTAGCACCTATGGCAAGGGAAATGCAGGTACTATCAATATTAATACTGTTAATTCAGCTAGATCAGCAGGAGCCTCACGCCAGAATCTCTGATTTGGCGTGAGAG
>NZ_CAWUDP010000345.1:0-652 GCF_963920835.1 Scytonema sp. PCC 10023 | reverse complement strand
ACCCCTGCTTTTAGGCATTTCCATATTCCCAATTTTACACTCTGGGGTGCTATTACAGCAATTTTCAGGTAATTGAACCACAAATTACGGTAATCTGGGTCTAGAGTTATGGTTTGATTAGATGCCAGTATCTTACTCAGGGGATTTGCGTCGTCGCGTAATAACAGGTTGGCTCTCTAAGGAAGGTTCTCAACGCCAGTTGGCTGAAAGATTCAAGGTTAGCTTGTCGTTTGTGCGAAACCTATTGCGCGATTATCGTCAAAGCGGACAAATTGAAGCAAAACAACGTGGGGGATATCAAAAACCAACTATTCAGGATGAACATCTAAACATGATCAAGTCTTGGGTGGAAGAGAAAAATGATTTGTTGCTTTCAGAGTTATGCGATCGCCTTGCGGAAAGTACAGGAATTAGGGTCAGCATTTCGACAATGCATCGTGCGGTAGAAAAATTAGACTTACGCTGTAAAAAAAAAGTCTCTATGCAAGTGAGCAAGATACTCCACGAGTACAGGAATTACGGCATGACTATCGTCGGTGGTTAGATAAAATTGACGTGCGAAATCTAGTATTTGTGGATGAAGCGGGATTGAATTTATCGTAACCGTTCAGAGGGGTAGGAGAGCGATCGTAAAAAATTGCCACCAAAATCT
>NZ_CAWUDP010000344.1:0-660 GCF_963920835.1 Scytonema sp. PCC 10023 | reverse complement strand
TTAGTAGTCGTGGCTGGACCTTGTTCAGTGGAAAATGAAGAAATGATTGTCGCCACAGCACAAGTGGTCAAAGCTACAGGCGCACAATTCATCCGAGGCGGTGCTTACAAACCTCGTTCCTCACCTTATGCCTTCCAAGGACATGGCGAAAGTGCCCTAGGGTTATTAGCACTAGCGCGTGAAGCCACCGGACTGGGAATTATCACAGAAGTGATGGATACTGCTGATGTTGAGAAAGTTGCAGCCGTTGCAGATGTGCTACAAATTGGTGCGCGCAATATGCAGAATTTCTCCTTGCTTAAGAAAGTAGGCGCTGCTGGCAAACCAATTCTGCTCAAGCGCGGCTTGTCTGCAACAATTGAAGAATGGTTGATGGCTGCGGAATATATTCTGGCTGCAGGCAATCCAAATGTGATTTTGTGCGAACGCGGAATTCGCAGCTTTGACAAGCAGTACACCAGAAATACTCTAGATTTATCTGTGATCCCTGTATTGCGTACCCTGACCCATTTGCCAATTATGATTGACCCAAGTCATGCCACTGGCTACTCTCAGTATGTACCCACAATGGCAAAGGCAGCTATCGCAGCTGGTACAGATTCATTGATGATTGAGGTTCACCCCAACCCCGCCAAAGCACTTTCAGATGGTCCTCAGTCT
>NZ_CAWUDP010000343.1:0-686 GCF_963920835.1 Scytonema sp. PCC 10023 | reverse complement strand
TCCTGAGCCGAGAATCGCGGATGGGGAGATTGGCTTAGATGTCGGTTTGGAATACTTTTACTCCGATTCAAACGGGCATCATGAACAAAACCCTCGATTTCTTCGTAAAGCTGAAAAAGCTATCAAGCACGCTCAACGTCGCATCTATAGGAAGGAGAAAGGGAAAAACAACAGACGCAAAGCCAGAGGGCGATATGCCCGGAAACATTTAAGAGTAAGTAGGCAACGGGAAGAACACGCCAAGATAGTGGCGCGTAACGTATGCAAGGCTAACGCCTATGTCGCCTATGAAGACTTAAATGTGAAAGGGTTGGTAAGAAATCGTCGTCTGTCCAAGTCAATAAGTGATGTGGCTTGGAGTACTTTTCGTCGTTGGCTGGATTACTTTGCTTTAAAGTTTAAAACCGAAGTTGTGGCTGTGGCACCTCACTACACAAGTCAGAAGTGTAGTGGTTGTGGAAACATCGTTAAAAAGGGGTTGTCAACCCGAACACACGCCTGCAAATGTGGATGTGTTCTGCAACGAGATGTAAACGCAGCGATCAATATTTTGTGTAAAGCAAAGTCTACCGCTGGGCAAGCGGGAAGTAACGCTTGGGGAGTCGGAACCTCTACTCTTGTTGGTGAGACAGCGCTGCAGGAGGGTTTCCCTCCGTAGGCGACTGCGAACCCGAAGGGGGCAACCC
>NZ_CAWUDP010000342.1:0-699 GCF_963920835.1 Scytonema sp. PCC 10023 | reverse complement strand
CCCCATTTAATGGAGTGCCAATCGATGACCCTGCTACTTACGGTTGTAACCATTAGTTACATCTACCTTTTTGTCTCAGTGACGGTTTCCTTGTTTTACGAAGTCAGGGTGACTCACCTGTCCAACGTCAGCACCCTTTCAGGTTAGGCACTTGCCTTATCTGCCAGGTTATGTTTTCCCTTTTCCTTTCGGATGGCAGCTTTCGCTTCTTTGGACATCCTACTCCTGCTAGGGGATTGGGATTACCTTACGGTTTTCTTACTTTGGATGAAGCATTTGTCCAAAGACCCTATCAGGGTTATCGTGTTCCGCATCTCAGAGATTCAACCGCTTTAGGTGCCAGCTATACCCCGGAGAGTTTTTGTTATCCCCACCTCTGAATGTTTTTAGATATTCAAAGGAATTGCTACCCTAGATCACATGAGTCTAAGGTTTTACTCTCTTGACCCGGTATCAGTCACTTTACCGGGGACTAGTGGGTAACGAGGCTTCATCGCTGATTCACTTTCGTTCACCGTGTCGGTCTTTCCCTAGCCCTTGAACCAACTTGTGACTGTCAGTCTTTCGGACATTACCGAGAGCTGTAGGACAAACCCGTTGCCGGAGATGCCCTTCTCGATTGGGAACAGGCTGGGGGACTTAGCCTGGGGTTTTTTTCAGGAACCCACTCTGATGATGCGACTTTCACGTCGCACCATG
>NZ_CAWUDP010000341.1:0-729 GCF_963920835.1 Scytonema sp. PCC 10023 | reverse complement strand
CTTTAATCTCGTTGCTCAATCTACGGCGACGGAATGTGTTTCTTAAGAGGTAACCAAAGGTCGTGAGAATGTAACGTTCCATTGGCTGCTCCATTTTGGGTTCTGAACAAGACTTGGGACCAAAATGTCGTGTCCAGTTGAGCCAATGCTCGACATTGCAAAGGATATCCAGGACACTGCGCTCTGGCAGGCGTTGCAGGATAGCTGCTTAAGATTGCTGCTGCCCCATCAGGTTTTTCTTGGGCAGAGATGCGTTTCAGTACAGGCTCCCCATCCTTGCTGATGGTAACCTGCTTACCATCAGAACAGATTTGGTCTACGGATTCTGCCGTTTGAGTGAGCAAACGTTGCAAATACTGGACAAAATCTTCTGAATTTGAGGGAATGCCAAGTTCATAGCAATATTCTTCCATCATTGGTTTACACTCATCCCAAGTGAGCAACTCCTGACGGAAATCTGCATAGTTTTCTGACCCTTCCACACAAGCATCCCCCGTCTTTAACTCCAGTGCCAAGTATGTGAAAACGCAAATCTCTAGTTGTTGGCGAACCAAAACTTCAGTATCGTCTTGGCGTTTGACTACCAACCGCCGCCATTTATCACTGATAAAACTTAAATCAATACTGAAAGGCAACCACTTACCGCGTCGATGTTCCTGCTCAAGCACAAAAGTTAGGTGTAGGAGCCAGCAATAAGAAACGCTTCGACCAGCAATAAGGATCATTCTG
>NZ_CAWUDP010000340.1:0-737 GCF_963920835.1 Scytonema sp. PCC 10023 | reverse complement strand
TTTTAAAGTTTTCGTCCTGCGACCAGATGATCAGACAATCATCTGGATTATGCAGCGATGGATTTAAAACACCAACCCAGGAAACCTTGCCTTGATACTCAGTTGCAATCGCAGCCACAACCCAAGCATCAAATCCACCAATCACCAATCCGTTAGCGCCATCAATCACAGGAAACTGTAGATAAGCTAAATCACTTGGTTCGATTTCATCATCTAGCTCAATCAAAGCAGCCTCATCAGATACCTGTTCAACCTCAATATCAATCATAAATTTCTAAAAATAATTCATTCAAGCCTAGCAAGCTTAATAAATAGATGCCAGAGCGAGTCTCATTTCCTCTGAGAAACTAATTCAAATTCTTCGATTTATAAAGTTCCTTTTCTTTTTCAAGTAATATCATGTTCGGCTAATTAGTTATAATTCCCACGTTGACTGCACCCCACACGCCAGTCGCCTGCTGTCGGGAAACCCTCCTGGAGCTTACGCTCCCCTTTATCCCCTCCCCCTCCGGGTATGCCTATGGCTAACGCCACGGCTGAGTGCTTCGCACACGCTGCGCGAACGCCGAACGGCACGCTTCGCGTATGCCTGCGGCACGCTTTGCGCTTACGCCAGTTGCCTGCTGTCGGGAAACCGTTCCGAAGTTTGCCCGGAGGGAAACCCTCCTTGCAACTTCTCTCCTGGCGTAAGGCTAGAGAAGCTGTCACCTTGTGCCAACTGGCTGAAATCCTCTCAA
>NZ_CAWUDP010000339.1:0-745 GCF_963920835.1 Scytonema sp. PCC 10023 | reverse complement strand
CTAGCTGCTTTGGATTTCAGAATTAGCTTTTGTAGTGACCTAGCTTTGCGCTTGTCTCCAACTCGAATAGCTTTGAACACTCTTTTTTGTAAGCGGAAAAGGTTCGCCCGGAATTTCTTCCAGGGTAGTGATTTCCAAAGTTCACTAGCAGTTTTGCTGTGTCTAACCATGCTTTACTCCAAATCGCGTTTTCTGAATACCTCAGAGCAGTTACGCTCTGTCCTACCCGATACAAAGGGATTCCGTATCTCGTCTTACCTACCGGGGTTTTCGACCTTTCCCCCAGACCTTTGTACCGTTTTTACTCGTTCCGTTCTTTCGATTGTTTGATGGTTTAGGGCAGTCCACTTTGCCTTTCCTCTCCTCGGAGATTACAGCTATCCAAATAAAAGTGCTGTGAGAATATGAGGATGAAGTCTACATTTTGTTTTCAGGTTGTAGCTTCCAACTGAGACACTTTTCTAGGACTTGTTTTACCCATGCCATCTCCCCATTAGCGCCAGTGTGGTCTTCCTGCTTAACCTCTGATTGCGCCCTGTTCCCAGCTTCGCTCTGTAGATTTCCGAGTCTACTCGGCGTGGACAGGTCGGGAGTCACTTGTCTCCTCAAGGGTAGGACTTGCCTTTCTAGGGTACTTGGCTCACCTACATCGAAGGAACAGTTGTACATTATGTTGTTGTTCTCATAATGTACTCTGGTCATACCCCTCTATTTTCTAGAGGCTCCTACCAGAAACGAGTCGCAC
>NZ_CAWUDP010000338.1:0-758 GCF_963920835.1 Scytonema sp. PCC 10023 | reverse complement strand
TGGGATACTCAGGGCAAGCAAGTTGCTACATTCAGAGGTCATCAGGGTTCCGTAATCTCAGTAGCCATAAGTACAGATAACCAGAGAATTGTCAGTGGTGGTTATGATGGCACAGTGCGGTTGTGGGATACTCAAGGCAAGCAAGTTGCTACATTCAGAGGTCATCAGGGTACCGTAAATTCAGTAGCAATAAGCATAGATAACCAGAGAATTGTCAGTGGTGGTGATGATGGCACAGTGCGGTTGTGGGATACTCAGGGCAAGCAAGTCGCTACATTCAGAGGTCATCAGGGTTCCATAGAAGCAGTAGCAATCAGCACAAATAAACAGACAATTGTCAGTGGTGGTTCAGATCGCACAGTGCGGGTGTGGGATAGCAAGGGCAAGCAAGTTGCTACATTCACAGGTCATCAGGGTTACGTACCTTCAGTAGCAATAAGCACAAACAGCCAGAGAATTGTCAGTGGTGGTTATGATGGCACAGTGCGGTTGTGGGATACTCAGGGCAAGCAAGTTGCTACATTCAGAGGTCATCAGGGTACCGTAAATTCAGTAGCAATAAGCATAGATAACCAGAGAATTGTCAGTGGTGGTGATGATGGCACAGTGCGGTTGTGGGATACTCAAGGCAAGCAAGTTGCTACATTCAGAGGTCATCAGGGTACCGTAAATTCAGTAGCAATAAGCACAGATAATCAGAGAGTTGTCAGTGGTGGTTCAGATGGCACAGTGCGGTTGTGGGATACTCAGGGCAAGCA
>NZ_CAWUDP010000337.1:0-761 GCF_963920835.1 Scytonema sp. PCC 10023 | reverse complement strand
CCCAGAACGCCAACAGAAGAAATACTGGCAAACATTTGGGCATCGGTACTGGGAATCGAGTCAGTGGGCATCCATGACAACTTCTTTGAACTTGGCGGCGATTCGATTCTGAGTATTCAAATCATTGCCAAAGCCAGTAGTCGTGGGGTGCAACTGAGTGCCAAGCAGATGTTTGAGCATCAAACAATTGCTGAGTTGGCTACAGTCGTTACAGTGGGAGCAATTCAGGCAGAACAAGGTGTGGTGAGCGGGACATTGCCACTGACACCAATTCAACAGTGGTTCTTCTGTGAGAATTTTGCTTCCCCAGCACACTGGAACCAAGCGGTATTGCTGGAAATGCCACCGGGGAGCGAGCCAAATCGCCTACAGCAAGTGGTGCACTCAATGCTTGTACACCATGATGCGCTGCGCTTGCGTTTTGAGCGCACAGATTCTGGTTGGCAACAAATAAATGCTGTTGTGGATGAGACGGTGCCGTTTACAGTAGTAGATTTATCCGCACTCCCACAAGCACAACAACCTGCAGCAATAGAAGCAAAAGCAGCACAACTGCAAGCCAGCTTGAATTTGTCCACCGGACCAGTTGTGCAAGTGGCATGGTTCAATCTCGGCTCTGAGTTAAACTCTCGGTTGTTGTTTGTCATCCACCACCTCGCTGTGGATGGGGTGTCATGGCGGATTTTGTTGGAAGATTTGCAAGTTGCCTACAGCCAACTCAGTGCGGGTGGGGCGATACAACTGCCACCCAAGACCACATC
>NZ_CAWUDP010000336.1:0-764 GCF_963920835.1 Scytonema sp. PCC 10023 | reverse complement strand
ACAGAAGCTGGGCTTGAATACACATAGTGACTTTTATGTCAATGCGTAAGTCCTACTAGTATATGTTGATGAGTCTGGCATGGATGAACGCGATAACTACGGCTACGGCTACTCCCATGTTGAGGAGCGCTTCTACGATCTCAAATCGGGTCGGCGCCAAGGTCGCATTAATATGATCGCTGGCTATCGAGACGGGCAATTGATTGCGCCATTTACAGTCGAGGGGGCATGTAACCGTACTGTGTTTGAGACCTGGCTAGAAACTTGCTTGATTCCGGTCTTGCGTTCAGGTGAGTGGGTGATTGTCGATAATGCGACGTTTCATCATGGCGGTCGGATTGCCCAATTAATTGAAGCCGCAGGGTGTCAGCTAGTCTACCTGCCGCCCTACTCCCCAGACCTCAATCGGATTGAAAAATGTTGGGCATGGTTGAAAAGCAGAATTCGCAAGCTGTTACCCAAATTGGATCATTTACGCGATGCAATTGAAACCGTTCTCAAGCAAGCAGCGTCCTAAGGAAAATGGCTACGGCTATATCGCGTTCATCCATGCCCGACTCATCGACATAGACCAGGTGAGGCGCTTTGGGGTTCTCCAGTTGCGCTAAGAAGTCCGCCCGTTTAGCTTCATCTCGTTGAGCATACCCGTATGTTTTTTTTTACGGGTATGTTTAATTCTCCGCAATGCTCTCGAAATAGTGCGTTGACTAATAGACTCGTCCGAAAATTTGCAACACCCTCTGAGTCTGGCTTTGGATAGCGTT
>NZ_CAWUDP010000335.1:0-787 GCF_963920835.1 Scytonema sp. PCC 10023 | reverse complement strand
GTTAAACAAATGTGTATTGACACGGGGCAAAACCCACCAATATGTTTCTCCGGACTCTGGATGAACAAAACCGTAAACCCAAACCCACTGAAAACGCCAATGTACTTCTGCCGTTGGTGTGTCCCACCATGGTACCCAAATACGGCGTAGAACTGGTTTAAGTCCAACCCGATGTTCGTCCATCGCCCAGACTTCTATCTTGGCATTTGGATATTGATTTTGTAATTCAATTGTCCTCAATTTGAGTTTTTTTTCCACTCCTGTTGTTCTATAGCATCAGAACAATAATGTTCAGGTCGAGGCACCCGTAATCGATGCTCCCAACGCTTTAGGAATTCCCACCCTCTTTGAGGATAAATTGCACGCTCAAGTACTTGACTCATCCACCTAGCAACTCTTGGACCATTCCAAATTCCGCGATCGCTCCTAGGCGTTGCCATTGCTTGCAATAATTGCGCTTGCTGCACTTCGTCTAATAATGGCTCCGTACCACGATTTTGATGACGCCTATCTCCAATCCCTTCTTCTCCCAACTCGTTGTACCGTTTTGCTATGACCCTTATCCACCGCAGCGAGTACCCTGTCACCTCAGATACTTCCTCGGTTGTTTTGCCGCTTCTTAGTAGCCAGACGATTTGATACTGACTTCGCTCAACGGAACCTTTTGCTTGACGATAGCGTGTTTCTAACTCGCCCAATTCATGATGTGGGAGAACTGAAATTCGTTTTGGCATTACCAGATGTTTGCAACCAAGTTATACAGTAAGTATACATCCGGATTTCATAT
>NZ_CAWUDP010000334.1:0-804 GCF_963920835.1 Scytonema sp. PCC 10023 | reverse complement strand
ATCAAAGCACTGCTTAATGATTCTAAATATACTCCATCTTTGGTTCCTCAGCCTCGTACCTGAATTCTTACCATAATTCTAAGCAAACACCTTATACTAATGCAAAAAATATAAATAAATCGAGTTTAATTATTAGATCAAAATACGCAAATTTACATGAGATTAATACTCTTAAAATCGATGCTTTCCAAGCTGAAGTTAGCGGTAATCTTGAACTAGCAGAGCAACTTTGGATGCAGTTGAATACAGCAGCTTCTGCTCCAAACACAGATAAAATCCAGGCAATCCAAAGAATTGCTCATCTTAAAGCAGCAAATTTGGATTCTAAATCAAACCTCACCCCCCCATTTGTTTATTTGCAAAAAAATGAGGAAGTTAGTTCTCCTTATTTGATACAACAAGGGCTAAGTAAAAAAGGTTTGCTGGGTAAAGGGCTATGTTCTCAGTCTGAAATCCAACAAACCTCTAGTATTCCCATACTCAATAAAGATTTAGAAATTTTTAAGAATCAACTGATACACAGTGATTATATTGATCGATCTACTAAGTTTTATTCAGAAGGGGGAATAAGTTACAAGCGGTTGCGCGATTTCTTAGTAGCTGGCAATTGGAAAGAAGCAGATCGGGAAACTCTTGCCATAATCTTAAAAGTTGCAAGACGAGAAAAAGAAGGCTGGCTAAATATTGAATCTATCAATAAATTTCCCTGTATTGAGCTTTGCACCATCGACCTGTTTTGGCTGAAGTACACTCTTAAGAAACACATTCCGTCGCCGTAGATTGAGCAACGAGATTAAAGCCTAA
>NZ_CAWUDP010000333.1:0-819 GCF_963920835.1 Scytonema sp. PCC 10023 | reverse complement strand
GCACCTTCAAGTCCTCATACGCCACGAGGTCGTTAGACATCACTACGCACCTTGCCGTCTTTATGGCAAAGTCTTTACGCTGGCGGCTTACCTTGAGGTGTTTTCGAGCCAGTTTATTTCTAAACTTGGCTCTGTTTTTAGATCCTTTCTCGGTCTTAGACAAGCGACGTTGCAGTCGTTTCAAAGACTTTTCAGACTTACGAAGATGACGCGGATTGGCAACTGTTTCCCCGTTAGAATCGGTGTAGAAGTGGTTCAGCCCAACATCTACGCCAACAGTCTTAAAAGTTGGTTCCCGTTTTTCTCTGCGGTCATAGTCAATGCAAAATTGAGCATAATATCCATCTGCACGACGGACAACTCTGACTCGCTTGATTTGCGAAATTTGATAAAAGTGCAGGTCACGAGTTCCCCACAACTTAAATTGACCAGCGTCAAAGCCATCAGTGAAAGTGATAAAGCGCTTATCTTCAGAGAGCTTCCATCCTGTTGTTTTATATTCCACAGACAGGTTGGTTTGAAGGCGCTTAAATTTTGGGTATCCCTTTTTACCTGGTTTGTTCGCTTTGCAGTTATCAAAAAAACGAGATATCGCAGCCCAAGTTCTTTCAGACATAGCCTGACGAGCCATCGAGTTCAGCTTCCTGACCCAAGGGAAATCGGGATTGTCAGAAAGAACTTTGCAATAAGCCGAGAGGTCATTTCTGGTTTTGGCATGACCGTCCATCCAGTAGCGAAGACAAGCGTTACGAACAAACAAACCAGTCCGCAAAGCTTCATCGAGCTTGCGATACTGGCTATCTGTTCCTTCCAACTTGG
>NZ_CAWUDP010000332.1:0-837 GCF_963920835.1 Scytonema sp. PCC 10023 | reverse complement strand
GGGGCGTCAGCTTCAGCCCGGATGGCAAGATTCTGGCTTCAGCTAGTGCTGACAACACGGTGAAACTGTGGGACACCAGCACGGGCAAACCAATCAAAACTCTCACTGGGCATACAAAGGAGGTTTGGGGCGTCAGCTTCAGCCCGGATGGCAAGATTCTGGCTTCAGCTAGTGCTGACAACACGGTGAAACTGTGGGACACCAGCACGGGCAAACCAATCAAAACTCTCACTGGGCATACAAAGGAGGTTTGGGGCGTCAGCTTCAGCCCGGATGGCAAGATGCTGGCAACGGCAAGTTTTGACAACACGGTGAAACTGTGGAGGTGGGATTTGGATTATCTACTTCAGCAAGGACGTAGTGCCATTGCTAACGGGGTAACAAAATAGCCTCAAAATCTTATAAACTGGAGTTTAGTGGGTCATAAACTTGCAGTTCAGCACCCTGATGAAAATCTTCACTCCTTCTGCCCTCAGATCCCGCTACCTTATTTTCAACTGACCTGCCCCTAGCAAAAAGAGCTAACTATTGTCCAGAGAGACTTTCAATGTTTTTTGCTTCGCTCTTACTTGGTACAAATTGTCATCCCAGTGACAATTGCACTACATCCTTGCTGAAGTAGATAATCCAAATCCCACCTCCACAGTTTCACCGTCTTGTCAGCACTAGCTGAAGCCAGCATCTTGCCATCCGGGCTGAAGCTGACGCCAATAACCTCCTTTGTATGCCCAGTGAGAGTTTTGATTGGTTTGCCCGTGCTGGTGTCCCACAGTTTCACCGTGTTGTCAGCACTAGCTGAAGCCAGAATCTTGCCATCCGGGCTGAAGCTGACGCCAA
>NZ_CAWUDP010000331.1:0-839 GCF_963920835.1 Scytonema sp. PCC 10023 | reverse complement strand
TGATGTCGAGTGATGGTTGCAAAGTTTCCTTGACGCGCTCTTGGTAGGCGATCGCGCTCTCAGTTTCTGTTACAGTCGGTAGAGTTTGTTCCAAAGCAAATGAAGCTAACGCTGGTAGATGCCGATCGCACAAATGCCGATGTGAGTGAAGTTTACCCGGATGGAGCCATAACTGCCTCATTTAGTGAAGATGAGAAAAAATCTTATGATGCTGACGAGATTTTTAATTTGGCATTAACTCAATCAGTGGTTGTGAATCTCCCGGCGCAGGTTTATCCCCTCGTCAACGAATGGATTTCACGCAACAGTGTTCTTGAAGTCGGCGCTCAATATGATGTGGCAGTAGTCAAATGGTTCGTCTGTACTGGGGCATATGACAGTGTGAAGTTATTCATTGAATCACTCGACAAGTTTAAGGACACTATTACTCATGTTCTGGTGAAGAACTACGCGATGTGTGATGAGTGGGAGCGGGTATTAGAGAAGCCAGAACTAAAAAGTGCGATCGCTAAGTATAACTGTGCGTTCGCTCCTAATTGAAGGATGAGAGGAATTAATGCCTTACTGCCTAAGGAAAAACCTGATTTTGGGTCTGATTGTACTGATACCACGTAATACTTGGAAAACTCCAAATAGAATTAGCGGTGTATGACACGGAAAAGAAAAATCGACCTAACTCTTAACTTGCACATTTTAGAACCGTTATACAGTAAGGCTTTGAGAAACATCATAAAAATGTGCTTGTTTCATATTTTGCGGGAGCGTTAATCGCGCCTGTGGGAGGCTCATATCTTGCACCTGGAAATTTGAATGTCAATTCCAAGACTAAGTGCCAGTTC
>NZ_CAWUDP010000330.1:0-883 GCF_963920835.1 Scytonema sp. PCC 10023 | reverse complement strand
CCGGAGCAACAGGAGATTGTCGGGTTGGGCATCGGGTTGCGCGAGGGGGGCTACCGCCCGCCCTCAGGACTCCCCCCTCGCGCCAGTTGCTGACCGCCCGCTAATCAAGTAAATGGTGTGCCGCCAAGTTCTTAAAGCGGGCAGTCACCGCTTCGCTGCAACTGGCTCAAAAAAAGTCACAGGCTAATATTGAGACTAAAGGCAGTATACGGGAACGCAATTCATCTGAAAATAATGGTTAAGAAGGCAGAAGTACGAAGGCAGAAGGCAGAAGGCGTCCCCACGAATGAATTCGGGGGATTTAATAAAGTTGCTACGCGTTTATTTTTCTCCATAAATAAATTCAGGGGCTTTAAACCTTATGGCAGAGAACAGAGGACTTATTTTTGTATCAAAGCTTACCTTCTTTCCTTCTGCCCTCTGCCCTCTGCCCTCTGCCTTTCTTCGGTAAAAAAATCCGAGTGTGTCAGCCGAAACGCTCATGAGAAGAAAAAGCGGTCAGCAATGTTGAACTGACCACTTTATGGTCAATGCTGGAATTTAGAGAAAAAATTCAGCTTGACCATGAGAACTATCGATCAGCTTAAACAATTTCGGCAAGGTATATACAGTATTCTTGGTAACGGCAAAGACGCCCTATTCGACCTGATGGATGCGGTGCTAATCACACGCAGTGTAAAATCATTCGTTGAATTATCAATGTCTCCTGTGTTTCGGCGAAAGTGGTCTAGCATTTATGAAGCATTAGAAGACAGTAAGCCACCGCGAGAAGAATTGATGCGCTTAGCAATCGAACAAATTCCTCACACAGAGCAGATTGTTTTAGCAGGAGATCATACGGCTTGGTCAAGATTAGAAGCGGTCACCCTCAAAGAACGTACCT
>NZ_CAWUDP010000329.1:0-889 GCF_963920835.1 Scytonema sp. PCC 10023 | reverse complement strand
CAAAGCATTGGAACTAAGGCAACGCCTGCTGGGAGATGAGCATCCTCATGTCGCCGGCAGTTTCAACAACTTGGCTCTTCTCTACTATTACCAAGGACGGTACACTGAAGCTGAACCACTTTTCATCAAAGCATTGGAACTAAGGCAACGCCTGCTGGGAGATGAGCATCCTCATGTCGCCGGCAGTTTCAACAACTTGGCTCTTCTCTACTATTACCAAGGACGGTACACTGAAGCTGAACCACTTTTCATCAAAGCATTGGAACTAAGGCAACGCCTGCTGGGAGATGAGCATCCTCATGTCGCCACCAGTTTCAACAACTTGGCTTATCTCTACTATTCCCAAGGACGGTACACTAATGCAGAACTACTCTACATCAAAGCATTGGAACTAAGGCAACGCCTGCTGGGAGATGAGCATCCTCATGTCGCCACCAGTTTCAACAACTTGGCTTATCTCTACTCTGACCAAGGACGGTACACTGAAGCAGAACCACTCCTTATCAAAGCATTGGAACTCAGGCAACGCCTGCTGGGAGAAGAGCACCCCGATGTCGCCACTAGTTACAACAACTTGGCTTATCTCTACTATTCCCAAGGACGGTACACTGAAGCAGAACCACTCCTTATCAAAGCATTGGAACTCAGGCAACGCCTGCTGGGAGAAGAGCATCCCAATGTCGCCACTAGTTACAACAGCTTGGCATTACTCTACTCTGACCAAGGACGGTACACTGAAGCAGAACCACTCTACATCAAAGCATTGGAACTAACGCAACGCCTGCTCGGAGAAGAGCATCCCAATGTCGCCCAAAGTTACAACAACTTGGCATCACTCTACCGTTCCCAAGGACGGTACACTGAAGCAGAACCACTCTACATCAAAGCA
>NZ_CAWUDP010000328.1:0-897 GCF_963920835.1 Scytonema sp. PCC 10023 | reverse complement strand
ATGAACCTATCCCACTAATAATATTTTGTTAATCCAAATGTGGATAGTAGCAAGGTCAATGAATGCGTCAAAGTAAACCTTTTGACGTTCCCATCTGACAACAAGACGGCGGTATTTGCGTTGATACCAAGCAAAACACCGCTCTTGCTGAAATCTAGGAACAGAAATTTTGATGGGTCTTCCTTTGTTTTTCTTGGTTTTCCAGACTCGTTTTGGGATTTGAGGACGAATACCTCGTTTGCGTAGATCAGTACGTTTTTGTTTTGAATCGTAACCTTTATCAGCAGCCAGTACTTTGATTCGCTTACGTGGTCTACCAGGTTTTAATGTTTTAAGTTTGACTTTATCGAGTAAGGGTATTACTTGTTCTCGCTCGTTACCGTTAGCGGAAGTGGTGGAGTTAGCTAGCGGCATTCCATTGCCTTCAGTCAGCGTGTGAATGAGAATACCTTTACCTTTGCCACCATAGGCAACCTCTTCACCTCCTCCCTTTCCAGGGGGAAAAAGACCCGTCAACCGCGCCAAAGTTCCAGTTTATTAATCCCTTATTATCAGCGATCGCTAATACACGTGCTTGTAAATGTTCAAATGTCCCATCTGAGCGCCATCGTTTTAACCACCGATGGGATGAGCTTTTAGATGCCCATTTTTCCCCACGCGGCAGATCACACCATCGACACCCAGTAATCAAAATGTACAACAGACTATTTAATACATGGCGATACGGTGCATGAGGCATTCCTTTACCACGCTTGGATGCCATATTGGGAAATATATCCTCAAATAACTTCCATTCAAGGTCACTTAATCCTTCAAAACGTCCAGCCATCAACTAATACACCCAAATCAAGTCAAAAGTAGATTACCACAATCTGGCATTAGTGGGATAGGTTCATG
>NZ_CAWUDP010000327.1:0-922 GCF_963920835.1 Scytonema sp. PCC 10023 | reverse complement strand
TCCGTCGCCAGCCTCCGTCGCCAGCCTCCGTCGCCAGCCTCCAATCACCAGTCATTAGTCCGTCGCCAGCCTACTTCGCTTTATACTACAATGTCACATTTGTCGCCGTCGCCAGCCTCAGAATAGGGCTAGAACGCACGATACCCTTAGAATGAAGGATTATACTAGAGGCACTGCTAGAGGCTCCTTGCTGGCGCGTGTGGCGCGTTGTTTCCTTGGGTGGTTCCCGTCGCCATGTTCCCTATCTACTAGTTACGGGAGTATACCCGATAATATGGAATATCCTATATATCGCCATGTAATTCCATATCTCTTATATATATTGAGGCTGGCGACGGGTAGATAAAGTTGGTATTGTGGCAGCAATGGTTGGTATAGAGTTCGTGTTGGGGTTGTGTCCGACTGCTGGCGATCGCCTAAAGCAAATACGCGAAAATTCTCAAATCTTGCTATCAAGAGTAGAAGCACGGCTAAAAGCGCGTTAACCTACTCGATTACATTTGTAATGTCAAGCTACAAAGTGTTCGGGATTATCGAACTTTGAGGACGCGGGAGTCACGGAAAACTGGTTACAAAAACTCAAGGAAGCCTATATAACTAGTTATGAAAAAGCATGTCAATTCATATAACCAGTTAACTAAATAAAATAACTAGTTATAAGCTCAAAGTCAGAAAAGTATAACTAGTTAAGAAAAGCGAAGTAACAGGATAGCAGATATGGGAGTGACGCGAGAAGCTTGCAAGCTAAAACTCTTGCTGTACAAACTTTCTGGCTGATAAGGCTGCAACCAGTTAGCTTGCAGACATAACTAGATGATATAACCAGTTATGCAGACATAAGCGTGAGAGTAACTAGTTATTGCAGACATAACCAGATAATATAACTGGTTATGAAAACAAATTATTAACCAGTTATGTCCGG
>NZ_CAWUDP010000326.1:0-925 GCF_963920835.1 Scytonema sp. PCC 10023 | reverse complement strand
CCGGTTTTGAGGGGGGAAGGGGACAGCAATGTCCCTGACCTACCCGACATTTTGAGAACTGGCAAGGAATCAAACTCGGCGAAAATGAACCACTAGATCGGCTTGTGGAGCTAGCCGAATTGTTACAAGAACATGGTAAAGCGTACGGCGTTTATCACAGTTATCAAGGACAATACGCCACAGCAGAAGATTTTGAAGAAACCTATAGGGGTGTATACGAAAGTGAGGAAGACTTTGTTCGTGAGCAATGGGAAGAACAAGGAATAACTAAACAATTGGAAGAATTAGGAATCCTTGACGCTTACATTAATTGGGAAGCAATTGCTCGTGACTGGTTCATTGATTCTTATTACTCTGTAGAAATTGATAACGAGACTTACGTTTTTACTCGCTGTTAACTCGGGTTTTCTAAGTGATTTTTTAAGGCGATCGCTTCCCGGTGATTGCCTTTTTTTGCCCTAAAGTGTTGCCGATAGAGCGTACACGAGCTATAATAGATTAAGCTTCTTAGGAAAAGGCAGATCGACCAAATGACAAAATTTTCAGCTAAAGCACATACCCGCGCTGGCTACAATTATTCAAAATTCCACCAATCTTTGCTACATGAAAATAATGCTGAAGATTACGCTTTAAGGCATATTTATAGCTTAGAAAACACTAAATACTTGCTTGAGAAGTGGGGATGGAGCGCGGAACAAATTAAAGCTGGCATTGACTACGCAACTATTGATGTATGCCAAAAAATCGTATATCTGCACATCCCAGGCACAATTACAAAGCGCAATGAATCAGTAAAAATTCGTGGAATTAGCCGCTTTATCTCAAAAGCTGATTATGTGCAAGCACTCATTGAGCGCTCATGGTCGAAGTCTGACCCCTAGTGCGATTCGTTACTAGCTGAATCGCGGTAACCAGTCCGTACATA
>NZ_CAWUDP010000325.1:0-957 GCF_963920835.1 Scytonema sp. PCC 10023 | reverse complement strand
AGGCTTTAATCTCGTTGCTCAATCTACGGCGACGGAATGTGTTTCTTAAGAGGTACGGGAGATTCTGCGACAGCTTAGAAAAGATTAAGTAGGGTGCTTAGGCACTGCTTTAACGTCTTCCTTAATTTTCGGACTCCTTGCCCAAGCACAAGACAAGCCACTATTATATAAAATGGATGAAATTTTGCTATAAAAACTCCGCAACTCTTCTGGGACTGCGGACATGTTAAGTTTTCTATCATAGGTAAAGAAAACACTAAGGGTGTAGCGAATGAAAGACTCCACTAACCGCAATGGGTTGGAAATAACAGAAACTGTCTCTGTAGCGGGTTCTGTCGCTGGGTCGGTATTTGCAGTTTTTTCCGAGCAGCTGATCTATGCGGCTGCGCCCCTGAGTTTAGCCCTCTCGCTGAGCCTGATCAACCGACGCCGATTTGAGCAGGCGTTACAGGAGAATATAACTGCTGTCTCGTCTGAAATGGGCACTCGCGTCACACACGTAAATCAGCAACTGTCAGCACAGATGCAATCGGTACGCACCTCAGTTGAAACTCTGTCTGCTGTCCCAATACCAGCACCCTTTGACCCCACTAACCTGGAACAACAGATTGAGGAACTGAAAACAGCACTTATCCACACAAAACAGATTACCAGCCAGAGTGCCACCAAGCAGGAAATCGAAGACTTTAACCAGAAAATTAAGCAGTTGCAAGCTTCTATGAGCTCATTGACAGAGGCATTTAAGCAGCGCTCGGAGCTACAGCAAATAGAAGACTTAAGCCAAAGCACCGCCCAACTGCAAGAGCAGGTTTCAGCACTGCCGCCAATACCAGCACCGTTTGACCCCACCGGGCTAGAGCAACAAATTCAGCAGTTGCAAGCTTCTATGAGCTCATTGGCACAGGCATTTAACCAGCGCTCGGAGCTACAGCAAATAGAAGACTTAAGCCAAAGCAC
>NZ_CAWUDP010000324.1:0-957 GCF_963920835.1 Scytonema sp. PCC 10023 | reverse complement strand
TAGACGTGTTGGCTTATCACGCGCAACTGTTTATGCCGTCTGCCAAAAAATTGAGCAGAAGTCAGCCAAAATAAAGATGCAAAAGACTTCGTCAGGAGAAGTAATTGCATACATTAATCCTGATCTGAATAATTGAATTTTTAACCGATAACTGATAATTGCTAACTAATATGGGTTGGAAAACATCGGGACGCATCTACCGCTATCATAAACTTTCGCTTTCTCAAGGGCTTCTTGAAGCGAATATTATTGAAAGAGATGGGAAAATAATTGTATTGATTGGGCAAGGTCTAGCACAGAGAAGGGGAGAATTTGTAAATTTAGATTGTGCTAAATGCTGGGCAATTGAAGAAATGAGGCTTGCTTTATCCCAAATGCAGAGGGAGCTTAAGCCAAGAAAAAGAAAGGTTTCGCTACTGCTTTATATGTGCCTGGTGATTTACCTTTTCTTAGGGCTTGTGTGGTTTCTGCTTTTTGATGAATGGTAAAAATCCTCTGAGAAAGATTCTCAGAGGAAGTGTCATATATTGATATCTGTGAATCAGAGGGTAGTCAGTTCTAGAGCGAAGCCCGCAGGGCGGGCGGCTACGCGATCGCCAATCTACCCATAACATTATGGGTAAGCTTTTGAGCAAAAACCCTTCCTCAATTTTTGATAAAAACTAATAGTATTCGCACTGTCAAGCTTCGGAGGTGGCTCAAATCCTCTACGCCAGTTCCTGAAAGTGTGAGCCTCTTTATGGTGCTTAAGGCAAAGCGCAAAGACGTGAACACCTGGAATCTCTCTGCCAGCGATTGGCTTTGCCACTGCCCCTTGGGCAATCGCACCTTGAGCGTCTTTATAAACTGCGTGATGTGCTTCAATCGCCTTCTTCTTGCAGTCCGGGTAACAACATAACCGCCGAGTTGCCTTGCGGCAAGCGAGTGAGATTTCACCCCAGTTTGGAGCATACCTAG
>NZ_CAWUDP010000323.1:0-964 GCF_963920835.1 Scytonema sp. PCC 10023 | reverse complement strand
TATAGCCATAGCCATCTTCATTAGGACGCAGCTTGCTTGAGAACGACTTCGATGGCATCGCGTAAATGATCTGAGTTGGGTAATAGTTTGCGAATCCGACTTTTCAACCAGGCCCAACACTTTTCAATGCGATTGAGATCCGGCGAATAGGGCGGCAAATAGACCAACTGACACCCTGCGGTTTCAATCAATTGGGCAATCCGACCGCCATGATGAAACGTCGCATTATCCACAATCACCCACTCACCCGGATGCAACACTGGAATTAAGCACGTTTCTAGCCAGGTCTCAAAGACAGTGCGGTTGCACGCTCCCTCAACCGTAAATGGTGCAATCAATTGACCATTTCGGTACCCGGCGATCATATTAATGCGTCCCTGTCGCCGACCTGATTTGAGGTCGTAGAAGCGTTCCCCTACAGATGAGTACCCATAGCCATAGTTATCTCGTTCATCCATCCCAGACTCATCGACATAGACCAGGTGAGGCGCTTTCGGGTTCTCGAGTTGCTCTAAGAAGGCTGCCCGTTTGGCTTCATCCCGTTGGCAATACCCGTATGTTTTTTTTTACGGGTATTGCCAATCTTCCGTAATGCCCTCGAAATCGTGCGTTGACTAATCTCCCCATCCCATAGCTGTGCCATCTCCGTTTGGGTTTTATCCCCATGCGCTTTGACAAAGTCCCGAAACTTCTCCCAATCCCTGATTTTGCCGTTCTGTTGGGATGCTTGCCTCGCCTTTGGCTTAACATCACCCGTTTCGGCTTTGCGTTGGAACCACAAGTTGATTGTATTGCGACTGATATTGAACAGTTGGCTCGCCTCACTTTTCTTGAGACCGTCCAACTCAATCGCTTGCATTACTTTTTGCCGGAAGTCATTACTGTAAGGTTGAGCCATTGAAATTGGGTAGAAGTGATCGCAATTATTATAGTCCACGTCCTAATTAGACTGGCTATAGCTATA
>NZ_CAWUDP010000322.1:0-991 GCF_963920835.1 Scytonema sp. PCC 10023 | reverse complement strand
AGTTAGGTCGAGGGGGAGTATTATCTCCCGCCCCTCCCATTTAGAACCGGACGTACCCGTTTCCGTGTATCCGGCTCCCGACAATCTTAAGTATCCCTTTTGCTCATGTGGATATATTGGTGACAGGATTGATGTACTGCCATCATATTTTGGGATTTCCAGTTATTGTGGTTGCCATCAATGTGATGGAGGTGTATATCTTCACCGTCTATGAACCGAAGACCGCAATACCCACACTTATGGTCTTGCTTGATTAAAACTTTGGCTGTTATCCCATCGTAGTGTTTGGATTCTCTTTTACTCCAGTAAACAATGTCACCATTAAATGGGGAGGCATTTCCCTTAACCATGATGTGTTTGTTTTCTGAATATGGTACTGCTGGGAATGCTTTATCTATTAAAGCATCCGTTTGATGGCGGTTAAGTTTGGGTTCTTTATTAAAGACATTCCATGTTCTCAAACGGGTAAACCACAATGAGAATCTTGAACCATCCATCTTACAGTAACGGTGGTAGTTTCTCCATCCCCTAATTATGGATGAAAGTTTTTCAGCTTTAACTAAAGCACCGTAATTCGAGTTGTTGACTATGCCTTTAACTTTCTTACGGAATGTTAAATAGTTATCCTCTGAGGGCGTACATCTAAACTTTCCGTTTTGCTGGACAATGAAATTCCAACCTAGAAAATTAAATCCGTGAGTCGCGGACACAAATCGGGTCTTTGCTGTCTTAATATTTAGACCCCTAATACGCAAAAATTCTATAATTTTATCAAAAACTTTTGCTTGGTTGTCACCTTTTTTAAAAATAAAAACCATGTCATCTGCGTATCTCACAGATTTATGTATGGCTTCTATTCCATGTAGGGCAACGTTGGCAAGTACTGGGCTGCACACGCCACCTTGAGGTGTACCTTGTTCAGGGAATTCCGGATTGACCCCTGCTTTTAGGCATTTCCATATTCCCAATTTTACACTCTGGGGTGCTATTA
>NZ_CAWUDP010000321.1:0-994 GCF_963920835.1 Scytonema sp. PCC 10023 | reverse complement strand
TATAGCAACCGCCAAGGCGGTTAGGACGTAAACTAAAGGTATTATCGTAACCTGCTATCGTCTGCTCTGCCATGCCTAAACCCTACAGTTATGACTTTCTGACGAAAGTGATCCAAGCGATTGCCCAAGGGGCAGTGCCGGAGGCAATCGAGTTAGATGGACTGAAGAAAAGCGAAGCCAGTGAACTGTTCAACATCAGCCGCAACACGATCAACCTGTGGTTGCAGCGCAAAGCGGAAACCGGAGATGTGAAGGCATTGCCCAACCGCCCTCCTGGCAACAACCATAAAATCACAGATTGGGAGCGGTTTCGGGCGTTTGCCAAAACTTATGGCGATAAAACTCAGGTGGAGATGGCTCAACTGTGGGAGGGCGACATCAGCGATCGCACAATTTCACGAGGGCTGAAGAAAATTGGGTTCACGCGAAAAAAAAGACCTACGGCTACCTCGAACGGGATGAGTCAAAACGGCAAATCTTCATAGAGCAGTTGGCTCAGTGGGCGGATGAAACGATTGTTTATATAGATGAAGCGGGCATGGACAACCGAGAAGACTACGGTTATGGCTGGAACTCAAGAGGACAACGGTTTCATGCATTGAAGTCGGGACGACGGCAAGGGCGAGTGAATATGATCGCAGCCCTTTGTCAGGGGCAACTAATCGCCCCCTTTACTGTTGAAGGAGCCTGTAATCGGGCTGGAGCGTGAAATTTGGTTGGAAACTTGTCTAATTCCGATGCTCAAACCGGGCCAGGTACTGGTCATGGATAATGCCACCTTTCATAAAGGGGGGCAGATTGAGCAACTGATTCAGGAAGCAGGTTGTCAGTTGCTGTACTTGCCTGCTTATTCACCGGACTTCAACAAGATTGAGCGATGCTGGTCTTGGCTCAAAAGTCGAATTCGCAAGCAACTCGACCAGTTTGATTGTCTACGCGATGCCATGGAGCATGTTCTACACCTGGCGTCCTAACCGCCCTGGCGCCTGCTATA
>NZ_CAWUDP010000320.1:0-996 GCF_963920835.1 Scytonema sp. PCC 10023 | reverse complement strand
TGAGGTAAGGAAAGCACTAGTAGTCAAGCTGGTTTATCAAGGCTACTTGTATGAAGAAATTCAGACAATTCTAGATGTGTCACTGGGTTCAATAACAGGTTGGAAACAAGCCTACGAGCGAGATGGAATAGATGGACTGCGCTTGAATCATAAGGGAAGGAAGAGCTACTTGAGTAGCGAACAACGAGAAAAGGTGTTGAGTTGGCTGCAAACAAAGGATTATTGGGAGCTTGGGGAACTGGAGTATAAACTAGCTTTCGAGCATGACGTGGTTTACGAGTCAAAACAAAGTTACTACGACTTGTTTGAAGCAGCAGGAATAAGCTGGAAGAAAACCACAAAATTAAACCCCAAACCAGACCCGGATGCTGTTGCAGCAAAAAAAAAGAGATTCAAACACTCTTGGCAAATCACCGCAGTGAAATTGAAACAGGAAAATTGAGAGTGCTGCTAATTGATCAATGTCATTTAATGTGGGGAGACTTAAGTGGTTATGTATGGGGAAAAACTGACCTGGAAATCGCGGTTCCAGTCGTGAATGAGCGAGATAAACAGACATATTACGGAGCGGTTGACTATCTCGAACGAGAATTACTGCTCAAAGCCTACGATGCCGGAAATTCAGAAAATACTATTGATTACCTGCGATATTTGTTAACTCAGTCCCCCAACCAGCGATTACTGATTTTTTGGGATGGTGCGAGTTACCACCGTTCCAAGGCAGTTCGAGGTTTTTTGGACGAGCTTAATCAAGGTCTGCCAACCGACCAATGGAAAATACACTGCGAACGCGAGTGCTCCTAATTGCCCAGAACAAAATCCTATAGAGGATATTTGGCTGCAAGCCAAAACATGGGTTCGACGTTTTTGTGCCTTGATTCCTTCATTTTCTCATTTGAAATGGATGTTTGAGTGGTTTATCCGACACACTACCTTTGATTTTGACACTCTTGCTATGTACGGAGTTTTTTCAAAAATCAAATAGGACTCCTATAT
>NZ_CAWUDP010000319.1:0-1019 GCF_963920835.1 Scytonema sp. PCC 10023 | reverse complement strand
AACGAACGTATTAATCGCATTAACTATGAGATCAGTGTTCTCCAAGCTTTAAGAGGCTGTTTGAAAAGTCGGGTAGTTTGTAAAAAAACTCTCTCAGTGTAAGCTGCGAATAGCAAAAGACGCAGGACCGAGAGAGCGACATGAGTAAAGCATATCCCAGCAACCTGACCCGTGTTCAATATGAATTTATCAGTGACTTAATTCCAGAACCATTACCCGGTGGTCGTCCTCGTGAAGTCAATATGTGGGAAGTCCTGAACGCCATTTTCTACATTCTGTATGAGGGCGTTCAATGGCGAGCTTTACCCGGTGATTTTCCTGCATGGCAGACGGTATACACTTATTTTCGCAATTGGCGCAAAGATGGGACATGGTTAAAAATACATGATAGTCTACGGCAATGGACACGGATTGAGCAAGAGCGCCATCGGAGTCCATCGGAGGCCATCATTGATAGTCAAAGCGTGAAAAGTGCGGCAATGGTGAGTCAAGAAGTGGGCTTTGATGCAGGTAAGAAAATCAAGGGACGCAAGCGATTTATGACCGTCGATACCTTGGGGTTAGTCTTGCGAGTCTTGGTCACCGCTGCCAATGTGGGTGAGCGCGAAGGGGGAAAACAAGTTCTCAAGCGGGTCAAACAGTCTCACGACCAGGTATCTCGTTTGACGACCATCTGGGTAGATGGTGGCTTTGACGGTGAGCCGTTTATGCAGTGGGTGATGAACTTTTGCCGTTGGATTGTGCAGGTAGTTCTACGAGCACAAGAAGCCAAAGGCTTTGTTTTGCTTAAAAAACGTTGGGTAGTCGAGCGCACTTTTGGTTGGCTGATGGGATGCCGGCGATTGGTCAGAGACTATGAGTTATTACCCGAAACATCTGAGACTTTTATTTATCTTGCCATGATCCGCATTATGCTAAGACGATTAGCATGATATTTTACCTCTAAAAACTTTTCAAACACCCTCTAAAGGTGGTTATCGAAATCAAGAACGAATTAAACATGAAAGAAAAAGAAGTTT
>NZ_CAWUDP010000318.1:0-1035 GCF_963920835.1 Scytonema sp. PCC 10023 | reverse complement strand
TATAGCGGTTCTCGGTTGGGTCTAATACATTCTGGTAAAATTAAACGAGGGTATATCAATCATATCTTTATGAAGGCTTACGACCGAGACCTACGTCAAAAAATTATCTATGCCTACTGTAATAGAGAAGGTTCATATCGAAAGCTTGCGAAACGCTTTCATGTAAGTCTGAGCTTTGTACAAACATTATTAGGGCGTTATTTAGATACAGGAAGTATAGAACCATTGCCACATAAAGGTGGTAATCCAGCCAAAATAAAAGATGAACATTATCCGATTTTAGAAAAAATGGTAGAAGAAAATAACGATGCAACCTTAGAAGAGTTATGCGTACAAATGGAATTAAAAAGTCAGGTAAAAATTAGCCGAGCCGCAATGGGGAGAACTTTACAAAAGCTGCAATTAACCAGAAAAAAAAACCTTGCACGCGGCAGAACAAGATACGGATAGAGTCAAAAAACTAAGACAAGAGTTCTGGGAAGTTATCCGTACATTTGACTGGAACAACTTGGTGTTTGTTGACGAATCAGGTGTCAACATAGCCATGACAAGACTGTATGCCAGAGCACTTAAGGGAAAAAGGGCGCATGGTGCTCGCCCAGATAAGCGGGGTAAAAATGTGACAGTAATTGGGGCGATCGCTTTACGTGGAATCGTTGGAGCAATGACCTTTAAAGGCGGAACGGATAAAATAGCATTTCAAACTTATATTGAACAAGTCTTGGTTCCTAATCTTTGGAAAGGAGCGTGTGTAGTAATGGATAATTTTAGCTCTCATAAAGTTGCAGGAATTCAAGAAGCGATTGAGGCGGTCGGTGCACACTTAGTTTATTTATCACCGTATTCGCCTGATTTTTCTCCAATTGAAAATTGTTGGTCAAAGATGAAAGAATTTCTACGTTCAATTGCAGCCCGTACGTATGAGGATTTAGATAAAGCGATTACAGAGGCTTTTGAAACTGTTAATTTGAGTGACATTATTGGCTGGTTTAAACATTGTGGTTATTGTATTGCAGCCAAGTGAGAACCGCTATA
>NZ_CAWUDP010000317.1:0-1129 GCF_963920835.1 Scytonema sp. PCC 10023 | reverse complement strand
CTGGAGTTTAGACTAACACATGACAAAATGACCCAGCAGCACTGAGTTTACAAGTTACACATCTCAAACTTGAAAAACTTAAAGGTCAAGCCGACTTAGGTTGTTCTTTTTTCCGCTTAGTAGTACCTTTTTTGACTGTCGGATAACGAATTCTATGCAGACGTGCTTTTCCAGCAGGCCAGCCAGGAGACTTTCCACGGGGTTTTGGTGGAACAGACGGTGTACCAATTATTGGCAAAACTCCACCCATTGCAGCGGCTACCCTTCCTGGAGTCATTTTAGCCTGTGGCTTCTGCCAAGGAAGAGGGTTGTCAGTCACAATATCACGTGCCAACCACAGTTGCCAGGTCATTAATGGCAATAAGTCACTCCACCGCTCACACTGTTCTGGGGTACTCAGTTTGGGTAGAGTCCAATGCAACCGTTGTTTCGCGAATCTATACCAGTGGTCAACAGCAAAGCGACGCAAGTAGAGTTGCCAGAATTCGCACAATTGTGGCATTTCAATTCCCATCCACGCAAGCCATAAAGGTCTGGATTTTAAAACACCATCTTCGTTTAAGCGCTCCACTTGAACTAGATGCATTGGATTGTTGGCCGACTGTTGAAAGTGGAGATTACGCCACAAACGCAAGCGTAGTAACCCCAACTTCAGATCTTTGACCTCTACCAATTGGTCAGGTGTCCACCAGGTTTGTGGATCATTGAGCTTGAATTTATCCCCGTGAATACGAGGACGACCAATCCCTGTATAAGCGACGGGCTTGCCATAAAGTAAACGATTTGAGCGCAAACGGAACAATTTATCGGCGGCAATATCTGCTGTCTGTTTAACGAAGCTAGCACAGCCGTACTCCGCATCCCATAGAGTTAAAGGGCGTTTTGGTAGTTTTAAACAAACTTGTCTCAATTGTGCGGCGGCTTTTTCAATGGGGTTAGTAAAGCTGGTGATGCGTTCATGTAATAACGGTAATGCCCAACTCCCTTCTGTCTGTGGCACCCAAACTATCGAACTGTAGCCTTGTCCCAATGTTACTGGTTTGGAACCTGACATTGGTTGAGCTTGATGTTCATAGGTACGTTCTTTGAGGGTGACCGCTTCTAATCTTGACCAAGCCGTATGATCTCC
>NZ_CAWUDP010000316.1:0-1133 GCF_963920835.1 Scytonema sp. PCC 10023 | reverse complement strand
TAGACTCGTCCGAAAATTTGCAACACCCTCTGAGTCTGGCTTTGGATAGCGTTGACAGTTAACCAGATCGAACGTAAGAATAAGGGTTGAGGATAGTTACTGATAGCAACTATCTATAAAAATGTCGATAACCAATTTCTAACCTACCTCATGTTTACAAACGAGTGGAAATTGCAAAACTAGCGCACCAATTCTGAGCCGAACCAATCCACAAATGGTAAGAATTACCTGCTCGTAAGTTCGAAAATTAAGTGGAAACCGTTGTCGTGCAATCTGAAAAATTTTAACGAGTCTAATGACGTGTTCAACAAAGATACGTTTACTAGAAAACTCTTTATTTTCTGCTTTTTGGTTTGCAGTTAATTCTCCTTTTCGTGGCTTCTTGTGGGGGGTCGTAATATTCTCTCCTCCTTGATACGCCTTATCCCCTTCAAATATTTGATCGGCTTCAAACTTTTCTTGTTGCTCCCGAAACAAGCTAATATCACTCGTCGGTCCCTTTTCTCCCACCTCTACATCGACAATATCTTTTCCTTCTGGTAAGGTAATAAATTGGTTTTTAAATGTGTGCTGTTTCTTTTTACCCGAAAAATACTCTTTCTGTTCCTGATTGTCGGATGGACGTTCGCGTGGCTGTTCCATACTGTCCACGATTAACTTAAATTCCCTTAACAGTTCTAAAGCGATCGCGTAATCGCTCTCATTTTTTTCAACTTGTTCAAGGAGACTAGCTGGCAAAATTTGTCGGAGAATTCCAAGCCAGTAATGAAAGGTATCATTAGCTTCAGTTTTTGATATTCCAAATTGTAATCCTAAAACCTCAAAGGTTGGCATTTGTCTTAAATAAAATAGACACAAACATATCTCTTCGTAAATCTCTAGTTTCGGTTTGCGACCTCCTCCTTTCTCATTTATACGTACCTTGTTACGTTCTCTCTCAACTTGAAGTTTTTTATGATGCATTTCGGCGATGCTCAACAAATTTTGAAACTGGTCATTGGTTATTCCCAAAATTTGTTTTGTGCGGTGCGGATATTCTTGAATATAATGAAGTGGATTTTTCATTTTGGTAGACGGTCAAAATTCCGTTCTACCATTTTTTTGACACCAGGTTAATATTCCGGACGTGTCTA
>NZ_CAWUDP010000315.1:0-1161 GCF_963920835.1 Scytonema sp. PCC 10023 | reverse complement strand
CCCAACAACGGTTATGGTTTCTTGACCAGTTGGAACCGGGCAGTCCGTTTTACAATATTCCCGTCGCCATCCACCTCAAAGGTTGGTTGAACGTGCCAGCATTGGAGCTGAGCCTCAACGAGATTGTACAACGCCACGAAGCGTTGAGAACCACTTTTGCCACCGTGGCAGGAGAACCAGTCCAGGTCATTGCTCCACAGCAGCAACTAGAACTGCGAATGGTGGATCTTAGCGGCCTGAGTGCGCCACAGCGAGAGATGGAAGTTCAGTCTCTGAGCGCACGAGAGGCCCAACAGCCCTTCGACTTAGCCCAAGGACCACTGCTGCGAGTCACTCTGCTAGAACTGGGCACGGCAGAGTATGTGATGCTCTTGACAATGCACCACATTATTTCTGACGGTTGGTCGATGGGAATACTGGTTCGGGAGATAGCAACATTGTACACAGCCTTCTGTGAAGGCAAGCCCTCGCTACTACCCGAGTTACCTATTCAGTATGCAGATTTTGCTACCTGGCAACGACAGTGGCTGCAAGGAGAGGTTCTGGAGAATCAGTTTGCTTATTGGCAGCAACAATTGGGTGGCGATTTTCCCGTCCTACAGTTGCCTACCGACAGACCGCGCCCCGCCGTCCAAACCTTTCGCGGTGCCAGCCAATTTTTAGAGTTACCGAAAAACTTGACGGAGGCACTCAAGGCGCTGAGCCGACGCGAGGGGGTAACTCTGTTTATCACGCTACTATCAGCGTTTAAAGTATTACTTTACCGCTACACAGGGCAGGACGATATTGTTGTAGGCACTGACATCGCCAACCGCAACAGGAGTGAAATTGAGCCTTTGATTGGTTTCTTTGTTAACCAACTCGTGTTACGCACTAACATTTCTGGCGAGCCCAGTTTTGCGGAGCTATGCAATCGAGTTCGAGAGACAGCTTTAAGTGCCTATGCTCATCAAGACCTGCCGTTTGAAAAACTAGTCCAAGTTGTGCATCCTGAGCGAGACCCAAGTCGCTCACCAATTTTTCAGACGAAGTTTGTTCTCCAGAATGCGCCGATGGAGACATTAGAATTGCCCGGTTTGACCCTCACTCCTGTGGAGATGGCGAGTGTCACGGCGAAGTTTGATTTGACTGTGTCAATGCAAGAGACACAACAAGGTCTCA
>NZ_CAWUDP010000314.1:0-1175 GCF_963920835.1 Scytonema sp. PCC 10023 | reverse complement strand
TAGACATCTCCAAAATAGAAGCATTATCTAGTAAAAGAGTATAAAATTAGATTTTTAGCCAGAAGAACATGAGTTCTGTATTAGATTATATTCAAAACAACCCTCAGGAAACGCAGCGATTGGTTGGTCTGAAGCACGAGCAGCTAGAAGAACTAATCTCAGAAGCGATCGCCTTACATACCCAAAAGCAACAGGACATCGAGGCAAAGAAAGTTAGAATCATAAATAAAGGGGGCGGTCGTAAGGTAAAGCTATCCACGGAAGAGCAAATTCTTTTAACTTTGATATATTTACGACATTTGACAACATTTCAATTATTAGGTATCCAGTTTGGAGTGAGTGAATCAACCGCAAACGATACATTTAACTACTGGTTTCCAGTGCTACAAAAACTCCTACCATCTAGTTTACTTGAACAGGTAAAAAAAAACGCCAGCGAGTATGAGGTAGTGCAAGAAATTTTAACCGATTATGAACTAATAGTAGATAGTTCGGAACAGCCCAGAGAGAGGCCTGGGGACTATAAAGAGCAGAAAAAGTATTACTCAGGTAAGAAAAAAGACCATACCTTTAAAAATCAAATTACTGTTTTACCAGATGGCAAAGATATTGTTGATGTAATCGCGGGAGAACCAGGACCAAAAAGTGATATAAATTTGTTTCGGTCAGGTCAGAATGGATTTCATCCTAATCAAAAGTTTAAAGGAGATAAAGGTTATGAAGGAGAAGGAGCAATTAATACTCCCACAAAAAAGCCGAAAAAAGGAGAATTAACATTATTGCAAAAAGAGAAAAATAAAGAACAGGCGTCTGAACGAATATTTGTCGAACATTTGATTCGTGTCATTAAGATATTTAGAGTTGCATCTGAAAGATTTAGATTAAATGCAAGTAAATACGAACAAATAATTATGACGATATGTGGACTTGTAAGATTCCGACTCGGAACATTAGTTTTACCAATATAAGATAGCGCGATTTTACAGAGCTAAAATTAGCGTAGATAAATACTTAGTTTTGCCTTATTCTCAACAGTAACTGTCTCAAAGCCTGATTTTTCTATTGAGACTGGCTGACGTTTGCACCTTGCGATTGCGCGGAGCGCACTGCCCCTTGGGCAATCGCCTGTTGAAAGCCAGCTATAGAGAGGTATTGGCATTTTTCGGAGATGTCTA
>NZ_CAWUDP010000313.1:0-1196 GCF_963920835.1 Scytonema sp. PCC 10023 | reverse complement strand
CTCCTAAGAAACACATTCGGTAGCAGCAGATTGAGCAACTAAATCAAAGCCCAAAGACTTGGCTTTTTTCTTGAGGTTGTTGACAACGCGATTGGGCGAAGCCCACTGCCCTTCGGGCAATCGCGATACTGCTGCTCATAGGCATCAAGCCCAAGGTCTGGCGCCACCGGCGCTCCAGAAACGATAGAAAATACGTGCGCTCCTTGTGTGCGGTGGCAGTAATCGCCTTGGGTGCACCCAAACGTGCCTGCATCCGCCGATAAAAAGCGGCCAAAGCGGAGCGACTGCGACAAAGAGATTGAGCGGCGTTGCGCAGAGCATTCGCAACACGGTTGGCAACTGGGCGAGATGCGCGAACTTTTCACCTTACCGCCAGTAATCCGACTGCCAGGACACAGCCCTAACCAAGAGGTAAAGTGCTTGACAGTGGGAAAGCGTGTTGGATCTAACCCTAACTCAGATAACAGGGTAAGTACGGTCAAAACACCCAAGCCATCAATTTGAGTAAAGTCCACGCCACTAATGCGATACAGATGAGTCCGCAAATCAAATTGAGGGGCGTTACCTGGTTGCTTTTTTCCGCGACGCTTGGGTTTAGCTAAGGGTTTGGTATTTACATCAACCTTTGATGTAAAAGATGCCAAGCATTGCTCAATTTGGGTATCGCAAGCAGAAATTTGTGTCTGATAAAAATCGTAGAGTTGCAATTCCTGCTGCAAGATAAATACCAGTTCTGGGCGGTAGTCCCCAGTTAAAGCAGCAGCAATTTCAGCACAGCTAGCGCGTGATGCGTCCATCGCTGTTTGATGCCAGAACCTCTGGATCACGCTCACCTGCGACAATTGCTCTGATTATTGCCATGCCAGTAGTGCCCGTAATATCGCGCTTTGGCTCGATGCAGTTGTACATTCATTTCCGTGAGGGCTTTTTGCATCCGTTGTATATGAACACAAGCACTTTTAATTAGGTTGTCCCGAGGCGCGAATGTAACTACGTAAAACACAAATTTGGTCTTCCGGGCGAAATGACCCTGACAATAAACCGTAGGTGTGTAACTGTTGCAGCCACTGACAATCTAAGACGTCAGTTTTGCGACTAGGTACAGTTTTTACTTGTTGGGCATTTACGAGTTTGACTTCAAACCCATGACTTTCCAAAATTTGAAAGACAGATATCCAATATACTCCTGTCGATTC
>NZ_CAWUDP010000312.1:0-1215 GCF_963920835.1 Scytonema sp. PCC 10023 | reverse complement strand
TAGTCCTTAATCGTCAATAACCGGATATAAGCGTTTAAGTTTGATTCTTGCCTCAGTGGTGGTGAAGTGCCAACTGATGGTAGAGTCAAGACTATTGCGTTGTATATTCCATGCGTTGAGTTCGGCTTGGAGGGTAGGAAGGTCGGGAATACGGCGGTCAAGGCATTGGCGTGTAAGGGTAGCAAGTTCGATTTCGGCAATATTGAGCCAGGAGCCATGTTTTGGGGTGTAGTGGATTTCGAGACGATCAAGGAGGCGTCTTGCTTCTTCTGGTAGGAAAGTTTTGTAAAGAGCGGCGGGTTTGTGGGTATTCAGGTTATCACATATCAGCACGACCTTTTTGGCGTTTGGGTATTGCACATCAAGCAGATGTTTTATCTGCTCGGCCCAGTCGGTCATGGTGCGTTGTGCATGGGCAGACACAGTGCGAATTCCTGCTTTTGGCTCACAGAACATGAAGATACTCGCGGTGCCGTTGCGTTCGTATTCGGAGTCGTATCGTTGAGGTTGTCCCGGTTCCATCGGCAGTGGCGTGCATGTTTCCTTCACCAGTTGCACTGGTTGTTCGTCCATGCAAACCACTGGAAAATCGGCATCTAAAGGACGGTGATATACCTCCAACACGTCTTCCATGGCGGCTACGAATTCCGCATCCTGCTCCGGCGGAATAACCCAGCATTCCCGTAAATGAGGTTTAAGTTCGTTTTTTTTAGCACCTCATGCACTGTATTGGCTGTACAATGGGGCACAATCTTTAGTTCCACTACGCGGTCGGCTAGCATCTGCAATGTCCACCTACCACGACCTTCCGGTGGCGTACTGCACGCCAGCGCAATCAATCGGGCCTCCGCTTCACCATCAAACAGTCGGGGTATCGCTGGATTTTCACGCTTCTTGCGCTCAAGGGCCGCCGAAAAACCACGCTCAACCAGGCGTTTACGTGCCTCACACACCGTATCTTTATTGCAATGCAGGAGTTTGGCTATCGCTTCAACTGTCAGACGCTCACCATTTTCATCGCTGTGTAACAGTATCTGGGCATTGCGAATCTTATGGGCACCTCCTTTCCCCTTCTTCACGATCGCCTCTAATTCCTGCCGCTCCTCCTCACTTAACCGCACAATATACCTTTGCCGTTCCATTGCGCCCCCTTTCCGGTTTTGTGGTCAGCACTCCTTGTCATTTTATACGGTTTTTAGCGATTATATTCTACTA
>NZ_CAWUDP010000311.1:0-1219 GCF_963920835.1 Scytonema sp. PCC 10023 | reverse complement strand
TAGGACTTACGCATTGACAATATAAGCAAGATGTGTAGTTGGTGTGACAAGAAAGGCAAGACACGAGCGTTGCTTTCCGAATCAGGCGATCGCTATTTACCAAGGACGTTATCAGACGGATAATACCTAATGTTGTCTTAATCGGTGGGTTCGGACGAAGAGAGCGATTAGCAAGCCATCCACAGCAAAGTGTGCCCTTGATACTTACACTCTGTTCCTATTAGCAGAATCGAAGTATCCAGGCTGTACACGCCTAGCAGAGATTTTAGAGGATTTGTCTCATGATAGTGTCAATCGTTTTCTCTTAAGGGAACGCTACGAACCCAAAGATTTATTTGATGAAGTCCAGCCGCACATCAATTTGATAGGAGGAACTTTAAGTGGGGATGATACAGTTATCGATAAGCCTTATAGTGACCCATCTCTAACAGAATTAATCGGGTACTTTTGGTCAGGTAAGCATCATCGTGTAGTCAAAGGGGTCCAGCTAATTACGTTGTACTACACAGAAGACTCAGGTAAGTCTGTACCTGTCAACTATCGCCTATATAACAAACAGGATGGTAAGACGAAAAATGATTATTTGAGAGAAATGATAACCGAAGTTTTGACTTGGGGATTACACCCGCAAATGGTAACAACAGATGCCTGGTATGCTAGCAGAGAAAACTTAAAGTTCTTAAAAAATAAAGGATTAGGGTTTTTAATGGGCATAGCTAAAAATCGTTCATGTTCCATTAATGGTCGAGATTACACCCAAGTTCAAAATTTAGAAATACCTGATGAAGGCTTAATTGTGCATTTAAAAAGTTTTGGCAGCGTGAAAGTATTTCAAAAAACATTCAAAAACGAAGAGAAAAGATACTACATCATGTTTTTGACCGAAGAAGATGCACTTAATCAAATTACTAGGGCAGAATTTAAAGTATTACATTCAATTCATTGGGGAATCGAATGTTACCACAGAGCAATCAAACAGGTTTGTGGTATTGAGCGGTTTATGGTAAGAACAACTGAAGCTATCAAAACTCATTTTTTTAGTGCTATTCGCGCCTTTACCCAACTTGAGTTGATGCGAGCTGAAGAGTTAATTGAAAATTGGTATGAACTTCAAAGAAATTTATCTCTTCAAGTGGCTCGTGATTTCATTTTGAAACATCTACAACAGAAGCTGGGCTTGAATACACATAGTGACTTTTATGTCAATGCGTAAGTCCTA
>NZ_CAWUDP010000310.1:0-1222 GCF_963920835.1 Scytonema sp. PCC 10023 | reverse complement strand
AGTTTGTTGCATACTGGGTGGAATTGCCGCCAAGTATTCTACCAGACGATGATCCAAAAAAGGAACGCGAGCTTCGATACCTTGACCAGAAGAGCTTCTATCTTCATGCCAGAGATTGTATTGTTGTAGTGTGAGAATACGCCGTAACATTTCTCGTTGAAAAGTAGTACACTCTGATGGTAAAGATATTGACTCCTCTGCCAACCAATCAAACAGATATGACCCATCTTTTAAGCTCGTCGGCTTTTTGAGTTCACTTAAGTTTTGCTCTGTTTTAGTCAAATGAGTGTTGAAACTATTCCAGTTTGATTGAGGAACGTCTTCTGGAGTTGAATAACCTCCGGCAAATTCATCAGAACCCTGTCCTAACAAAATCACCTTCAACTCAGGTATTAGGGTTTTGACATAGCGGTGAAGCTCAGACTTTAACATGAATTCTATATGAAATACCGGGGCATCTATTAACCAAATCAAATATTCAAATTTTTCTAAAGAAAAATTGATGTTTTCTATAATGTTCTCTGGGTCAAACCAAACTGGATGAAAGGGTAAGTTGAGATAATCACACAAGTCCCGCGCGGCTTGGGCATCTCCAACCTCTAAAGAAAAATCAGATACAATTGTAAAACAATGTAAATCTTTTTTGTATTGACTTGCGGCTGCAACAATTGCACTCGAATCAAGACCACCGCTCAAAAAAGCTCCCACAGGTACATCACTCATCAGTTGCTTTTTCACACTGTCAACAAACAGTTCGCGGTATTCTGTAATGTAATCTTGGAGTGGACGATGGTCTTGTTCGCTTTCAGTTGCGAAATAGTGACTCAATTCCCAATAGCTGTTTACATCAAAAGTCGCCTGTTGAGCGTTGTAGGTTAAATAGTGTCCGCCTGGTAATCTTTTGATTCTTTTAACATAGGATGTAGATGCACTTAAATTTGTTTTATCCTGCCATTGGGGTACGTTAGGAGCATCAGGATGTACTAACAACGATGTTAATGTGGAGCCAAATATAAATTGTGATCCAACTTGACAATAGTACAACGGTTTAATGCCTAGGCGATCGCGTGCCAAAAATAATTCTTGCTTTTGGGTATCCCAAATAGCGAGTGCAAACATACCATTTAAGGCGTGAAGTGCTTCTATACCGCGTTCAGCATATAAGTGCAAAACCACTTCCGCATCGGAATGAGTTTGAAAACGATATTTGGACTCCAATTGT
>NZ_CAWUDP010000309.1:0-1242 GCF_963920835.1 Scytonema sp. PCC 10023 | reverse complement strand
ATAATTCCTCCGTCAACTTCATCTAACCAAACTTTACGCCCAAACTCGACATCTAGGTTCAATTTACCTCTACATATAATATCTGTATGAACTTCAAATATACTGACTATTTTTTCATTAGCAGGAACTTTTTCTTTCTTGAATACCCGCCGATATGTTTGTTGAATAACTTGTTCTATACGAGGAAGGAAAAGTGTAAATTTTTGAACTATCTTCTGAAAACCCGGAAGATTTGAATTCATCAGAATGCTCTTGACTTTTTGAGCCTGTTTCAAGGATGAGCGTGTCACTTCAACCAATTTGGAGTAAGCTTGTTCTCTTTTTTGACAACCAGATTGATTTCTTGTTTTAGATAAACCATCAATCTGTCTAGAAATTCTTCTAGCTGTACGATAACGATTACGAAAAAGACTTGAGTTAATATATTTTGAATTGGCGATACTAATTTTTTTCGCTTGCAATAAAAAGCGACTAATAACTTTCACTCCATCAACTAACAAGCTGTTATCAGAAGGAAAATGAATATTGGTTGCCACTACTGTACCATCTGTCCTCATCTTTTGACCCTTAGTTATTTTTAATTCGGTCGCAACTTGAGTCAGACGTTGGTTAAATTGTTCCAAGGTTTCTTGACGAATTTGATGTGACCAGCGAATCAAAGTGCTTTTATCAGGAAGAGGATTCAAATAAATTCTACAAAATTGTCTTAAAATTAAACTTTCATTGACATTTGAAATTGTTTGCTCGTAACTCAAACCACGTAAGTGCTTCAATGCTAACATTCGTAATACAACTTCAACCGGAGTTGATTTTCTTCCAGTTTTAGTAGTGTTCTGATAACGCTTTGATAAATCTGACTCCATTAACTGGAATAAATGTTCATCGGAAAGAATTTTATCTATTATAGAAATTGAATCATCCATCTCTCCTACTAGCTGAATTATAATGTTAAACTCTTTGTCAAGTTCATATCTTTTACGTAACATTGGTTTTTGAGTTAGCGTGCAACCTTGTATTACTCAAAAACATACTTAAGAATGATGAACTATTTTAATTGGCTCAAAAATAATTTGAAAAAGTTTATCTTTCATTGAGATTTTGTCATCATTTTTATCCCTCTTAGTTGATTACAAGAAAATCCCGTTCGTCAACTTATTTTGTCAGAGCGCTCCCCTATAATTGTGGAATTGCAAAGCTACGCTTACCATAACTCAGATCTTGCACCTCTCCGTACAAACCCAG
>NZ_CAWUDP010000308.1:0-1246 GCF_963920835.1 Scytonema sp. PCC 10023 | reverse complement strand
ACTTCATACTCTGACTCTATTACACCCCTACCTCACTTTAAAATATGTTGGTAATCTCAGATCTTGCACCTAACCGTAAAAAACCGTATAAGCTAAAAAGATGCGCGATAAGGCTACCTGATTTTTATCGGTTTTTATCGCTAAATTAAGGCTTTTAATTTAATACGGAGTAATTAAATTAAATCAATTTTTATTGGTGCAAGATCTGAGTAATGACAAGCTTTAGAAAGGTGGGTCACGACGAATAAAGCCTGCAGAGGCAGGCTTTGAAAACCATGACTTTTCGCTCGTCTTGGCAGGGGGAGTTAGTACAACTCGTCATTAATCGGGGTCGGAAATCAAAATGTTGACAACTCTGGACAATAATTTATTCCTCAGCCGAATTCCGAACCCTCTTGTATGGTGACGTGTACTTAGTACGTGTAGTCCTAGACTTCTAGCGTGATAGCGTCAGGTGCATTCCGATGAATTGAAGAAACACAAGACCACACAGACAACACAACTCAACCAAATACATCAAAACTCAATCTCTCAAAGGAGAACACATATGTCTAAGAATATGAATGATTGGCTCAATGAGAATTTAGAGGAAGTAGAATTGCCTTGCAATGAAAAGAAATCACTGATTCAGAGGTATCTACAAAATCCCTTTTCTACAGTGTGGTCAAAGTTGGTTGCCCTGATTAAAGCTACCCAAGCTCCTAGCCAACCTGAAGCGCTTGAAAACAATCAATTTGAAGAACATGAACCCAAGTCTATCCGAGAGCATTATTTATACACTCATTTCACAGATAGGGTTGAGCCCTCACTTTACTACACTGTATTATTTCACCACGAAAGATTTTAAAACCTGCTTGCTTTGGTTACCATAACATTTTGGGAATTTTTCATATCTTGCACGCCTTCGATTGAAATCGCGGGTACACAGATGAAACCCGCTGCGGCTTGGGTTTTGAAACCCTTAATTTGTCCTAAGTTCGTACAAGAAGAGCTTCGTTTGTGTAGCCTCAGATCTTGCACCTCTGGGTAGGAACCGAGCTTATGTAAAAAGCGGTACGATAAAGTTACATTACCGCCCTGAATTTATTTACGGGGTTTCCCTTCAGCATAACCTGACTTTTCACGTCATGTGGAAAAGACAAGCGTGACCTAACCCCCCAGCCCCCTTCTTATCAGGGAAGGGGGAGAAATTTAGTAACCGTTCAGAGGGGTAGGAGAGCGATCGTAAAAAATTGCCACCAAAATC
>NZ_CAWUDP010000307.1:0-1276 GCF_963920835.1 Scytonema sp. PCC 10023 | reverse complement strand
TCCACTGTAGCCAGCTTTGCTGAGAACATCGAAACCACTATTAGGGCTGGAGCGGGTTTACAAACTCTACCAATCCAGCCGATTGTAGGGGAGCGAGACTTGCCCCTATCTTTTGCCCAACAACGGTTATGGTTTCTTGACCAGTTGGAACCGGGCAGTCCGTTTTACAACATTCCCGTCGCCATCCATCTCAAAGGTTGGTTGAACGTGCCAGCACTGAAAGTGAGCCTCAACGAGATTGTACAACGCCACGAAGCGTTGAGAACCACTTTTGCCACCGTGGCAGGAGAACCAGTCCAGGTCATTGCTCCACAGCAGCAACTAGAACTGCGAATGGTGGATCTTAGCGGCCTGAGTGCGCCACAGCGAGAGATGGAAGTTCAGTCTCTGAGCGCACGAGAGGCCCAACAGCCCTTCGACTTAGCCCAAGGACCACTGCTGCGGGTCACTTTGCTAGAACTGGGCACGGCAGAGTATGTGATACTCTTGACAATGCACCACATTATTTCTGACGGTTGGTCGATGGGAATACTGGTTCGGGAGATAGCAGCATTGTACACAGCCTTCTGTGAAGGCAAGCCCTCGCTACTACCCGAGTTACCTATTCAGTATGCAGATTTTGCTACCTGGCAACGACAGTGGCTGCAAGGAGAGGTTCTGGAGAATCAGTTTGCTTATTGGCAGCAACAATTGGGTAACGATTTTCCCGTCCTACAGTTGCCTACCGACAGACCGCGCCCCGCCGTCCAAACCTTTCGCGGTGCCAGCCAATTTTTAGAGTTACCGAAAAACTTGACGGAGGCACTCAAGGCGCTGAGCCGACGCGAGGGGGTAACTCTGTTTATCACGCTACTATCAGCGTTTAAAGTATTACTTTACCGCTACACAGGGCAGGACGATGTTCTTGTGGGTACGCCTATTGCCAATCGCAACAGGAGTGAAATTGAGCCTTTGATTGGATTCTTCGTCAACACTCTAGTTCTGCGTACTCATCTTTGGGGTCACCTAAGTTTCCAACAATTACTTGGTCAAGTTCGAGAAGTAGCTTTGGGGGCTTATGCTCATCAAGACTTACCGTTTGAGCAGTTAGTGGAACAACTGCGACCGGAGAGAGACTTGAGCCACCAACCCGTTTTCCAGGTGATGTTTGCTCTCCAGAATGCGCCGATGGAGACATTAGAATTGCCCGGTTTGACTCTCACTCCTGTGGAGATGGAGAGCGTCACGGCGAAGTTTGATTTGACTGTGTCAATGCAAGAGACACAACAAGGTCTCA
>NZ_CAWUDP010000306.1:0-1291 GCF_963920835.1 Scytonema sp. PCC 10023 | reverse complement strand
GTTCACCACGTAAAACTAATGTCCATTCGAGCGTACCCAGTGCTACAGCACTTACAGAGCAAATGCACTCGTTTTTTAGTGAAATAGAAGATCCCCGTGTTCAACGCACCCGTGCCCACTTGTTAACAGATATTTTAATTATCGGAATTTTATCAGCGATTGCCTTCGGCAGTGCGCGGAGCGCAATCGCCGGAGGTAAGGGATGGGAAGACATGGAGAATTATGGGTTGAGCAAACATGATTGGCTAAAGGAATTTTTAGCTTTACCTAACGGTATTCCTTGCCCAGATACCTTTCGACGAGTATTTGAACGGATGAACCCTAAAGTATTTGAGCGTTGCTTTCAGAGATGGGTACAATCAATAGTTGAAACAATTGGAGCGCAAGTAATTCCCATTGACGGCAAAACTCTCAGAGGTTCCTACGACAGAGAGCAAAAGAAATCGGCTTTGCATTTAGTTAGTGCATGGGCGAGTGAACATCGCCTTGTTCTGGGGCAAGTTAAGGTGACAGATAAATCGAATGAAATCACGGCAATTCCTGCCCTATTAGAACTGCTTGACCTGACTGGCTGCATTATCACGATTGATGCAATGGGTACACAAACGGCAATTGCGTCTCAAATATATAACGCCAAAGCTGACTATATTTTAGCACTTAAAGCCAACCATCCTACACTTCATGGGCTTCGTCTTGGCTTGGTTTGACCAAGCGATTGCCCAAGGGGCACTGCCGAAGGCAATCGCTCGAAAATTTGAAGGCGTTTCCTTTAGCTACAACGAACGGGTAGAAAAGGGACACCATTGTACTGAAAAAAGACAAGTTTGGAGCGTCCCAGTTTCTCAACTACCACCTTTGCATCAACAATCTGATTGGATCGGTCTGAAGACCGTCGTGATGGTGGTGCGGATTCGGCACTTATGGGACAAAACCACCCGTGAAGTCCAGTTTTATTTGACCACTTTGGAAAGCGATGCTTGTAAGCTAGGGCAGGCTATCCGTCTACATTGGGGCGTTGAGAATGGTCTACATTGGACAATGGATGTCACTTTCAATGAAGATGCTTGTCGTATTCGTACTGGATATGCACCATACAACCTTGCTCTGCTCAGACGCATTGCCCTTAATGCTTTAAATCGAGAGCTATCTTTGAAACGTAGTAATCGCCAAAAGTCTAATCGAGCAGCAATGGACAATAATTATATGCTCACTATTCTTGCGGCTTGTTTATATCAACATCATGATGCTTCTTTTTCCGCTTGTCAATAGCGTTTGAGACGCGCTTACCCTG
>NZ_CAWUDP010000305.1:0-1297 GCF_963920835.1 Scytonema sp. PCC 10023 | reverse complement strand
AGGCTTTAATCTCGTTGCTCAATCTACGGCGACGGAATGTGTTTCTTAAGAGTTAGAACATAATAATGATGCTTATCCTTCAGGTACCCACACTGCTACAACTCAAAAAAAATTCCGTCGTGACAAAGTAGGTAATACTAAACCTCAACGTCGTCCAGTTGGAGGAGGTGAAAATGCCAGTTGAATATTTGAGTGAAGAAGGCATCTATGCTGAGGGCAGGAGGCAGAAGGCAGAAGGGAATTCTGATTCCTGCCCTCTGCCTTTCTTGCTAACTATGAATCTTGGGATTTTGACACAAATGAACTTCCTCCCCGTAGTCCTCTTTACTCTCTTCTTCCTATCGGTATTGGTACACCCGCAGTTGAAAGTTTTACCAGTTACCTGACTCGCTTGGCGGCTGCTCATGGTGTTTCTGTTACTACTTTGATTCGCTATAAAATTGCACCATTGTTTATCGAAAGCAGTCAACCAACAGATTTACTATCCGCCTATAGTATCAGAATACTTATGGATGCTTCGCTCAAAAAACCTACAATGCTCTTGATTCAAACTGCTGGATTTTGGTTAGACCTAACTCAAAATGCTTCTAAGCTTGTCTGTGCTGTTAAAACATTGACTGGTAGGCAAGATATTCAATATACGTCACTACTGTCAATGCAGAGGTGGCGGCTAAAGTTTAATAATATTTTCCATTTCTCACAACGCTGGTGTCCTGACTGCTATTCTGACTGGCTTGAGTGCGGAAAGCCTATCTACCAACCTTTGTTATGGGCTTTGGAACCTGTAACTGTTTGCCCCCATCACCAACGTTACCTACAGTTGCGATGCAAAGATTGCAATAGTTTACAGCCATTTCTCATTTTGGACAAAACTCAAGCTGGTTGTTGTTGTATGTGTGGTGCATGGCTTGGACAAATTTTAGAGGAGGAGGCTAATTTCAAGTTGCTCTCCGTTGATTGGGACAACTGGGTTGCTCAAGTTCTGGGAAAACTCCTAGCTGCGACCGATGTACTTATTACAAATCCGACTAGAAAGGAAACTCGGTCTCTTGAGTGTCCAACATTTAATAGTCTAAATTGGTTTTTAAGGCAGTGTTATCAGATCGGAATCAATCCTGTTGAATGTTTGAGTAATTTTTAAATTAAACTTGGGTGTATTTGAGTTCAACGTGCTCCCACCTGAAGTCAGATCGCAACATCCGTAGCGCTATACTTTTCTCCTTCGTCTTTGTAAGTATAAGGCTAGTAGTCCTTAATCGTCAATAACCGGATATAAGCGTTTAAGTTTGATTCTTGC
>NZ_CAWUDP010000304.1:0-1298 GCF_963920835.1 Scytonema sp. PCC 10023 | reverse complement strand
ACTAGTACACTGGGGCGTAAATTCGGTTAGGGTATAAATGAAGAAATTAACTTGCCCACTCATGCGCTGCCAACCACTAACAATTACCCTGAGTGATACTGACCAGCAAGGGCTGGAAAAGTTAGCGAATCGGCCCAGTACGCCACAGCATTTAGCACAACGTGCCAGGATTGTGCTAAATGCTGCTCTTGGGCAAAATAATGCCGAAATTGCTGATACGCTTGGTATCAGCATCAAGATGGCACGGCAGTGGCGACGCCGTTGGGTTGAGACTGCTGAGCAATCACTCTCAGTGATGCAACGATTGCTTGATAGCTCGCGTCCTGGTGCGCCGTTAAAATTTACCCTGGAACAGCAAGTGGAATGCATGGCGATGGCGTGCCGTGACCCGATGGAATACGGTCGTCCTATCAGTCATTGGAGTGCTCATGAGCTAGCGGATGAGTTGATAAAGCAAGGCATTGTGGAGCAGATATCCCCCCGCCAGGTCGGACGATGGTTAGCCGAAGCAGAACTCAAACCGCACCAGTCTCGCTACTGGCTTTTTCCCCCCGTATGACCCAGAGTTTGAAGTCAAGGTGGAAGACATTAGCCAACACTATCTGAGCGCCCCAATACGAGCTATTCAGGGAGAACGTACTCTCAGCATTGATGAAATGACTGGCATTCAAGCCCTAGAACGCGTTCTTCCTAGTTTACCGATGCGACCAGGCAAAGTCGAATGTCGAGAGTTTGAATATATTCGGCATGGCACTCAAACCTTGATTGTTAACTTTGATGTTGTTACAGGTCAAGTTGTGGCTCCTACCATTGACCATCACCGGACTGAAGCGGATTTCTTAGCCCATTGCCAACGCTTAATTGCCTCTGACCCGACTGCCAGCAAGTGGCATTTGATTATGGACTGCCTGAATATCCATCAATCGGAATCCTTGGTACGATGGATTGCACACCAGGAACGCATAGCCCAGGATACTTTGGGCGTTAAGGGCAAGTCTGGCATCCTCAAGTCGATGAGCACCCGCGCCCAGTTTCTCACCAATCCTGAGCACAAGGTGGTTTTTCATTTCACCCCAAAGCACTGCTCCTGGCTCAATCAAGTTGAAATCTGGTTGAGTATTCTGACGCGCAAACTCTTGCGAAGAGGAAGTTTTTCCTCTCAGACGCATCTCAAACAGCAGATATTGAATTTCATTGACTATTTTAACCAAAAGTTAGCTCGTCCTTTTCAATGGACTTTTAAGGGTAAGCTTTTGGCAGCATAACCCTATCTAAACTTGCGCCGTATTGTACTAGTT
>NZ_CAWUDP010000303.1:0-1324 GCF_963920835.1 Scytonema sp. PCC 10023 | reverse complement strand
AATGGTTTTTCAAGGGATTCTGCCACCATATGCAACACCTCAGCCTTTTCCTCTTGGCTAGCCTCATCAAGAAAGAGTTTTATATCATTGGTGCGTGGGCAGAGGAGATTAAAGTAGTAAACTTGTGCCTCTGGCGGCAAAGCTTCGATAAGTTTTTCGATGTTCCCGCTCTTCATTTCACTGTGCCCCTGCAAGAATTTTGAGATGCCAGAGGTGCTTATGTCAGTTTTCTCGGATAAATAAACGCCCGTTATGCCACAGTCTTGCATGGTCTTTTGCAATGCTTTGTTAAGTTTCATCATGTCTAAAATTTTCAGGAATATGATAATGTTGAGTCACTCCTTAATATTCTCAGAGGACTTCGAGAGGTATTAAGGCGTGAGACAATCGTATCATAAAGCAAAAAACCCCAACAATTAGTGGGGTTTCAAATCGTTCAAAAAGATAAGTTACACAAATTATGACAGAAAAGCTTTCAAGTCAGCGTTCTTGTTTGCTCACATCTTTTACTGTAAATCAGCTTTTTGAGGCAGAATTAACTGCTGCCGAGTGGCGCTTATGGGCTTACCTTGCATCTCTTGAGCCTTTAAGTGACTTGCCGGACATTGCTGTAATTATAAAAGAAGCGCGAATAAAAAAGAGTACTTTTTACACTGCGATCGCCAAGCTTCACAAGTACGAATTAGTACCCAAGCGGCTTAAAATTGCCAGCTATGACAAACCAGAAAGCAGAATTCGTGAAACACTGCGCTCCCAGCTAGAAGGGCTTAGCGAAGTTATAACACCAACAGGAAGAATCGACATACTGACCGATACAGAAATCATTGAGGTAAAAGGTGTTAGGGAGTGGAAATCAGCATTAGGACAAATTTTGGTTTACTCTGCGCTTTATCCAAGTCACAAAAAGCGTATTCACTTATTTGGTGAAGCCGAAGAACTAAAAAAGTTGCCTGACATAGAAGCTGCCTGCTTACCGTTTGGTGTTCTCGTTACTGGCGAGGAGATAGAGTGATGCTGCAACAGTCGGTTAAGTTTTCTCAGCACTCTTTCGTTCAGTTGGACGATTCTATTGTAGAAATCTTGGCAAGCGACCAGTTAACAAAAACTGATCATCGCCTATTTTGGTACTTGTTTAAGTTGGAACGTTGGGGCGATCGCTTCGTAGAATTACCATCTCAAACAGAAATTGCCTTAGAGTTAGGCGTTCGGCGTGAAACTATCAACCAATCCCAAGCAAGGCTACAAAACCTTGGGTTGTTTGACTTCAAGATAATCAAGTGGCAGGTTAAAAACCTTGTCGGTTGCAGGTCAACTAAATCTAACA
>NZ_CAWUDP010000302.1:0-1348 GCF_963920835.1 Scytonema sp. PCC 10023 | reverse complement strand
TCGCCAAGCGCTGGAAATGAGAAAACGTCTGCTGGGGGAACAACATCCCGATGTGGCACAAAGTTTGAATGCTCTGGCAGCGCTGTACCAAAATCAAGGACGCTACACCCAAGCCGAACCCCTGTTTCGCCAAGCGCTGGAAATGAGAAAACGTCTGCTCGGGCAACAACATCCCGATGTGGCAACTAGTTTGAATGATCTGGCAGCGCTGTACCAAAAGCAAGGACGCTACAGTGAAGCCGAACCCTTGCATCGCCAAGCTCTGGAAATGACAAAACGCCTGCTTGGGGAACAACATCCCTCTGTGGCAACTAGTTTGAATAATCTGGCAGCGCTGTACGGAAGTCAAGGACGCTACACTGAAGCCGAACCCCTGTATCGCCAAGCTCTGGAAATGACAAAACGCCTGCTCGGGGAACAACATCCCTCTGTGGCATCTAGTTTGAATAATCTGGCATTGCTGTACGAGAGTCAAGGACGCTACAGTGAAGCCGAACCCCTGTATCGCCAAGCGCTAGAAATGACAAAACGCCTGCTGGGGGAACAACATCTACTGGTGGCAACTAGTTTGAATAATCTTGCATTTCTGTATTGGAGACAAGCTAAAATTACAAATGCCCTTGAGATTTTTGGAAACGGACTACAGGTAGATGAACAAAACCTGATTTACAACCTAAATGCAGGCTTTGAACGCCAAAAACGCGACTACCTAGCAACTATCTCTGGAACTATACACGCTACCATCTCCCTACACCTCAACTCTGCACCCAACAACCCTACTGCTGCTCGTTTAGCCCTGACTACCATCTTGCAACGCAAAGGACGTATTTTAGATATCTTCACCAATAGTCTACAAATCTTGCGCCAGCGTGTTAATGACACAGATAGCCAAAAATTAATCAATGAACTATCTGACACCTACAGCCAACTGGCAAGTTTGATTTACAATCGCCCAGAGAAACTTTCTGTTGATCAGTATCGCTTGCAAGTTGTCTCCCTGGAAGAAACGGCAAAACAACTAGAAAGCAAACTCAGTGCTCGTAGTGCAGAATTTCGTAGTCTGTCCCAACCTGTGAGGTTGGAAGCTATCCAAAAATTAATTCCTGCTGATGGAGCTTTAGTGGAAATAGTTCGATATAAACCTTTTAATCCCCAAGCATCAGCAAACCAAAGTTTTGGTTCACTGCGTTACGCCGTCTACATCCTCAAGTCTCAAGGAGAACCTCAAGCTATCGACTTAGGCGATGCAAAAGAAATTGAACCAACTCTAGAATTATTCGGTAATTCTTTGCGACTGGAGTTTAGACTAACACATGACAAAATGACCCAGCAGCACTGAGTTTACAAG
>NZ_CAWUDP010000301.1:0-1352 GCF_963920835.1 Scytonema sp. PCC 10023 | reverse complement strand
TAGTACAGTTGAACTGTTATGGGAGTGAGCGCCGACTTTTAGTCTAAACTCCAGTAAGTAGATTTTGGGTAACACTTGCGCTCAACTTAACCTAATGTTACTCAGGTAGCTACCTAATGGTTTGTCAATCTCAAACTGGAGGTTTATAGAAACCAGGTTGTTTAGCTTAGCGCCTGCATGAAATTAACATTAACAGGTTATCTGGAAAGTGCATAAGCCTAAAAAGCTGGCATCTATTAAAGGAATAGAAATCTCCCAAATTCCGAAAAAGTGTCCAAAGGATGTGTATAGCTTAAATGAAGCTCTTCCTTGGATATTTCAAAAGCTACGCCTAGCAGTAGCATTCAGGAAGCACGCTTACTTTAACTGCATCCTGCAACTGTTCTATTGTCAATTTCTACATTTATTTCGAGGGTACAACAATGAAAAAATTCCAATTGTCGCTGAGCGCCTTAACTCAGGCATTAGTAGCTTCACTGACTCAAAATAAGAATACTGCATCGACAACAACATCTGAAACTGATGGAGATAGAGGTGGTGGAGTCGTTTGTGTTCCAAAAAATGGTGGTAGTAGGTATAATGCTCCCTGTAAGCCTGGTGATACACCTATCAGAGTAAAGTAAATTCTCCTGAGCCAGAAAGTTAAGTCTAGATCATATCCTTCATCTTTTGGGATAATTCTAATTCCTTATGACTAGCCAAGAGTAAAAATTTACTCTTGGCTGGGTTGATATGATTATGCGATTTGTTTTTGAAACGGGAAGTCTTAATATCATCACAGAAACGGTGAATGTCTTCGTTGTTATTCGGGTTAGTTTTTAAATAGTCTCGCAGTAAATCACAACCACGCACTAGTAAATCATTTGTATTTAGATTCCATAGGATAAGTGTTTTATCCTGACTTCCAGAAACAAGTGTCTTGCCGTTAGAGCTAAAAGATACGCTATTAACAGCAGCCTTATGTCCAGTGATGGTTGACAGTTCCTGACCGTCTAAACTCCAAAGTTTGATGGTATTGTCCTCACTTCCAGAGGCAATGGTCTTGCTATCAGGGCTGAAAGACACGCTATTAACACCACGCAAATGACCAATAAGAGTTTTGAGTTCCTGACCATCTAAACTCCAGAGTTTAATAATTCCGTCAAGACTTGCAGAAGCAATAGTTTTGCCGTTAGGGCTAAAAGATACACTCGTGACTGCAGCCGAATGACCAGTTAGGGTACGAAGCAGTTGACCATCCCAATTCCAGATTTTAATAGTACGGTCCTCACTTGCAGAAGCAATGGTTTTGCCGTCAGGGCTAAAAGACACACTCGTGACAGCAGCTTCATGCCCAGTCAAGGTATGAAGCA
>NZ_CAWUDP010000300.1:0-1360 GCF_963920835.1 Scytonema sp. PCC 10023 | reverse complement strand
GCGCTGCAGGAGGGTTTCCCTCCGTAGGCGACTGCGAACCCGAAGGGGGCAACCCTGCCAATCGCAAGTTACGACGTTGAGCCAAGAATCCCCATGCCTAAAGGCAAGGGGAGTGTCAATAAGACTCGCTCAAGCAACCACTCCAAAAATTTGAGATACGAATTCTGCTTGCGGTGACATACTGCCGACGTGGGGCTTCTGCCCAACTAGCTAAAATATTCCCTTGGGTATGGTAACGCCTTTGGCTTGCCCTTTGCAAATCATGTTCCTGGCTTCAAATCCAAAGAATCGTTTGAAAATAAGCGAAACGAAATTTTTAAGTATATTTTTCTATTGACAAAAACTACAATTGTTAATATAGAACGAATGCAGTCGATAGACGGTTGGGGTAGTTTAGCTAGTATCCTTTTCTCAAAAAATGTAACTCAATTACCCAATCAGGACTGCTAGATTGGAAATATGTGTTGTGCTGCTTCCAAAACTGACCAACGGATAGAGATTATCTTTATGAAGAGCAAGAATCAAGTCATCTTCGCCTTATTGTTGAGAAGCGCTATAGTCTTTTCACCTGTGCTAGTGTCCGTTGGTATTGCCAGTGCGCAAAGAACACCTTCTTCCCCACAGGCTGTGCTGTCTAATCAAAACCGGCAAGAACTCCCACGACTGACAGAAGAACATCGCGCCTTTCTTCGTACAACCATCTTGTTCAATGTCTGGCTAGCGATACTGACTTTAGTACCAGTCACAGTTATTGCTGCTTTATTGCTCCTGCGACGGGTTGCCATTCGTGAGATAGTTGATAGAGCAATGGAACGGCTACAGGGACTCGAAGAATTAGAAAAACAGCTAGTCACTGTTAAGCAAGAAGCACAAAAGCTCATCCAAGAAACTAAAAATATCACTTCTGACTTAGACAAGGAAGTAGAAGCACTTCAACAAAAAATCAAAATAGAACAAGAAAATTTATCTAGACTTCCAGTTGAAATATCTCAGTCAAGAACGCAATTTTTAGGAGAATTAGAAAAAGCAATAAACAACTCTAAACAAGAAGTAAAAACTTTAGAATCTGAATTTGCCTCTCAAGTTTCTGAGTTACAATTGCAAACCCAACAACAAAGAAATATAACTGTTGAGAATTTAGGAAAATTAGAAACAGAGGTTGCATCACAACTGTCGGAATTACAAGTGGGTGTTCAACAGCAAAAGGATATCGTCCTTGAGAATTTAGAAAAATCGAGTTCGGAGTTTGTCACCCACCTGTTTGAATTAGAGTCAGATACTGAGCAACAAAAGAATACTATCCTTGAAAGTTTGGAGCAATTGCGCTCCGAATTTACATCGCGACTGTCTCAATTACAGT
>NZ_CAWUDP010000299.1:0-1378 GCF_963920835.1 Scytonema sp. PCC 10023 | reverse complement strand
TAACTTATCTTTCACACCTTTACGCACCCTTACACAAAGAGGGGATCCATCAAAAGGCTCCTCATTGAAAGGAATTGCACCTAACTTATGATTTTTCTGGAAAGGCATTGACAATAGACCCCGGATATTTGTATACTAATAACCATACCGAAAACATTGAGGTCGGTCAATGCTTTTATCCATTAAGACTAAGTTAAAGCTAACGCCAAACCAAAAAATAGTGATGAGTAAGCACGCAGGTATAGCACGGTTTACTTACAATTGGGGTTTGGCAACTTGGAAGAGCTTATATCAAGATGGATACAAGCCTAATAAATACCTCCTTAAGAAGTTCTTCAATAATGAAGTCAAACCACATCTGGAATGGATTAAAGAGAAAGGTATTTGTCAAAAAATTACTCAATACGCTTTCGACCAACTGGGTGTAGCCTATGACCGATTTTTTAAAGGAGATGGCGGATACCCAAGGTTTAAGAAAAAAGGTCAGAACGATTCTTTTACTATCGATGCTAGTGGAAAGCCTATTCTTGTTGGTGGGTTGCGTCTCAAGCTACCGACTATTGGGTGGGTCAAAACTTATGAGGGATTACCTCATACAACGACTACCAAACTGACGATATCTCGGATAGCTGATGACTGGTACATTGCGTTTGCGTATGAAGTAGAAACTGAATCTACTCCAAAGTCAGCGGATGTTGTTGGCGTGGATTTGGGAGTCAAAGAACTGGCAACACTAAGTACAGGTGTCGTATTCCCAAACCCTAAAGCATACAAAAAGAACATTCAAAAGCTTAAGCGATTGTCTAAAGCTTTGGCACGAAAAACCTGCATGCAGTAACAACCGCCATAAGTCGAAAATTAAGTTAGCCAAGCATCATGCTCGTGTCTCAAATATTCGTAAAGACGCGCTTCATAAAGTCACCAATCACTTATGCAAAAACCACGCTGTGATAGTGATTGAAGACTTGAATGTATCGGGCATGATGCAAAACCATAAACTTGCTCAATCCATTGCTGATTGTGGCTTTTATGAATTCAAACGACAGATTGAATACAAGTGCAAGAAGTTTGTCGCCAAGTTAGTTTTAGCTGATAGATGGTATCCATCTTCCAAAACTTGTAGCAACTGTGGTTACAAGAAAGAATCCCTATCGTTAAGTGAACGCGTTTACTCATGTGAGTATTGCGGACACGTAATGGACAGGGATTTGAACGCAGCAATTAATTTGAGCCACTGCGTTGGACGGGTTCCCCGGCTTGAAGCATGTGGCGTATCGCGCAGGGCTTTGGCGTGAATGCTTTCTGAGGGATAACCGCTCCCATGCTCCCCGTGAAGAAAGAAGTAAATGTCTAGACTTGTCTAGCTTTTATATAGCAG
>NZ_CAWUDP010000298.1:0-1392 GCF_963920835.1 Scytonema sp. PCC 10023 | reverse complement strand
TTTACCGAGAATTGAAGGGTGAAAGCCCCTGCATTTATGCATGGGGATGAAACCCGTTCGCGCAGCGTGCCCGTCAGGGCTTAGGGGAATTTATTCCCCGTCAAGATATCTGTGCTATAATTACGCTATAGAGTTGAGCGTAAAAGTGCTGGTATTTGAGGCAAAATTGGAAGGAACAAACGAGCAGTATGGAAAGCTGGATGAAGCTATCCGTACTGCCCGATTTGTTCGGAACAGTTGCCTGAGATACTGGATGGACAACAAAGACATCGACAAATATGACTTGAGTGCATATTGTGCTGTCCTTGCAAAAGAATTCGAGTTTGCTGCTAACCTTAACTCTATGGCTCGTCAAGCTAGTGCAGAGCGAGCTTGGGCAGCAATATCTCGGTTCTACGACAACTGCAAGAAAAATAAGCAAGGATTGAAAGGATATCCACGCTTTAAGAAAGAACAAACACACGGTTCTGTTGAATATAAGACCAGTGGCTGGAAGCTTTCTTCTGATAGACGGTACATCACGTTTTCCGATGGGTTTGAAGCGGGGACTTTCAAGATGTGGGGAACCCGTGATTTGCACGAATACCAGTTGAAGCAGTTTAAACGGGTGCGGGTTGTCCGTCGAGCAGATGGGTACTACGCGCAGTTTTGTATCGACCAGGAACGTTTGGAGAAACGGGAACCAACCGCCCACAATGTTGGCATCGATGTTGGCTTGAGTCACTTCTACACCGATTCTGACGGTCAGACTGTTGCAAATCCGCGTCATCTCCGCAAGTCTGAAAAGTCTTTGAAGCGACTTCAACGTCGGTTGTCCAAGACTAAGAAGGGTTCTAAAAACAGAGCGAAGTTTAGAAACAAACTTGCTCGTAAACACCTGAAAGTAGCTCGCCAGCGTAAAGACTTTGCCATCAAGACGGCAAGGTGCGTAGTGATGTCTAACGACCTCGTGGCGTATGAAGACTTGAAGGTACGAAACATGGTGAGGAATCGACACCTCGCCAAGTCAATATCTGATGCAGCGTGGACTCAGTTTCGGAGTTGGGTTGAGTATTTCGGCAAAGTATTTGGCGTGGTCACGGTTGCTGTTCCACCCCACTACACTTCCCAAAACTGTTCTAATTGCGGGAAGGTCGTCAAGAAGTCTTTGAGCGTTAGGACGCATACTTGTTTGCATTGTGGACATACTCAAGATAGAGACCATAACGCTGCACGAAACATACTTGAGAAAGGACTCCGTACCGTGGGGCACACGGGAACGTTAATCGCCTCTGGAGACATCGACCTCTATTCTGGTGAAGAAATTCCTCAGAACAAGCCGAGTCGTGGAAAGAGGAAACCCAAGAAGTGATTCCTGGAATCCCCCGCCTTTAGGCGTGGGGAGGATGTCAA
>NZ_CAWUDP010000297.1:0-1392 GCF_963920835.1 Scytonema sp. PCC 10023 | reverse complement strand
AGATTATCTGACTCAGATACCCCCAGAAGATTGGGAGAAAACTCCAGCCAGTGTCAAAAAACTGGTAAAGGGCATGGGGCAGGGCATTGGAAAATTAGAACAACAACTAGCCGAATTAGTCGCAGTTCAGGAACAGCTATTAGAAAAAGTTAATCGCACATCTAAGAACTCGTCATCACCACCCTCCCTTGACCCACCTGGGTTTGGAAAAAAGCCACAGAAGCAAAAAAGCAATAAAAAGCGAGGGGGTCAACCAGGTCATGAAGGACATAGCCGGGATTTATACCCAATAGAAGAGTGTAGCGAGGTCATTGACCATCATCCACAAGAGTGCGCTAGTTGTGGAGAAAATCTTAGTGGAGAAGATACAAACCCCTATCGTCATCAGATAGTAGAGATTCCGCCAATCAATCCCATCGTCATCGAACATCGCTTGCATCAATTGACTTGCTCCGGATGCGGCGCTAAGACCCGTGCAACATTACCTGAAGATGTGAAGCCAAGTGGTTACGGGGTAAGAGTTGTGGCTCTGGTTGCGCTGTTGAGTGGAGTGTACCGCAATAGTCACAGGATGGTACAAAGCGCCATGCAAGACTTGTTTGGGATCTCAATATCATTGGGAACCGTAAATACACTTCGCACAGAAGCAAGCAATGCAGTGACTGGGTGTGTGAATGAGGCAAAACAATACATTCAACAACAATCAGTTGTAGGAGCGGATGAAACCAGCTTTAATCAAGGTAATCTTGACGGTTGTAATCCTACACAAAGAAAAGCTTGGCTGTGGGTTGCAGTCACACCTCTGGTAACATTTTTTGAAATTGCTCTAACTCGTTGCACCCAAGCAGCTGAAAACTTGTTGGGTGAGAACTTTGGAGGTATTTTAAACTCTGACCGTCACGGTGCTTACAACTGGGTAGACCTGGAACGTCGCCAATTGTGCTGGGCGCATCTGCGACGGGAATTTATCAAAATTTCAGAACGTCCTGGTGTCTCGGCAGAATTAGGGACTGCACTGGTTAAACAGCAGGAGAAGTTATTTGACTTATGGCATCGAGTCCGAGATGGTACTTTATCTCGTAGCGATTTTATGAAGTTGGCTTCTGATATTCAGATCATGATCAAAGCGACCTTACAAGAAGCTGCCGACTACTCCATTGGTACACGAGAAAAAACACCCTTGGCAAAAACGGTCCGCACCTGTCGTCAACTGCTCCACGTTGAGGTAGCAATGTGGTTGTTTGTCACAACTGTTGGTGTTGAGCCTACGAATAATGCTGCTGAAAGAGCGATTCGTCCTGCCGTCATCTGGCGACGTACCAGTTTTGGGTCTCAGACTCAGGCTGGTAGTGCTTTTGTTGCCCGAATGCTGACCGTCGTTACAACTCTTAA
>NZ_CAWUDP010000296.1:0-1394 GCF_963920835.1 Scytonema sp. PCC 10023 | reverse complement strand
GCTCATATCTTGCACCTCTAAGGATAAACCCCTAATACACAAATAGGAGTGTAAGAAAGTAACTGCATAAGCGAGAATAAGCTTACGTAGAAATAAGCAATTGATATAACTATATAAATGTGGAGATTATGGAAAGGTTCTAGAGTGGAGGCGATCGGCAACGAGCGAAAAGTGCCTGGATTTGCACTGATGAGTCAAAGTATGAGAAAAAAGGGCGTGAAAAGCATATAGAAAAGCAAGAACAATGGAATCAATTCTTGCCCACGCCCAAGGGCTAGTTTACACTCTGCTGTCGTTAATGCCTTCTACATATCAACGAGACAACCTTGAAGCAATGTTGGGATTGTTTCTAGAAGCTCAAGGGCGTCCTTTACCTGAACACTCTAAAACCAAGTCAGCTAGCGCTTTGAGTCGGTTCCTTAATATCTATGATTGGTCAGCACGCAGTGTTATTCGCACAACAAGGAACCGTATTATACGGGAGATCTTGTCCGAGTGTCCAAAGGGGCGCAAACCATTTCTACAAGTGATTATTGACCTGACAACTCTAGAAAAGTTTGGCAAATTTCAGGGATTTCAAAATTTAGTGCGCGTATACCACGGAAAACGAGGTTTACACTTGGTTGTGGTGTATTTGGTTGTAGGTCGGTGGCGAGTTCCTTGGAGTTTCCGCGTATGGAGGGGCAAACGGACTGCATCGCCTGCACAATTGGGATTAAAAATGATCGGATGCTTGCCTAAAAAATTAACAAAGCACTTCCAAGTGATGGTTCTTGTAGATACAGCCTTTGGTAGTATGGAATTTATACACGGCGTCCGCAAGAAAAAATACCACGTAATAGCTGGTATTGCTTGTACCCGTAAATTAGCAGATGGGCGTTGTGTTGCTCAACTGTATAACCGAGGACAACAACTTTGCCTTCGGGGTTTAAAATTCCCCGTCTGTGTATCCTGGTACTATTTTAAACGTGATGATGGCAAATATGTAAAACGATTTGTTGTTTCTACTAAAGCTCTTAAAGCCAGTACTATTTCTTGGTGGGGCAAACGACGGTGGCAGATAGAAGGCTGGTTTAAGACTGCAAAGCACCGTTTCGGGCTACATCGTTTTGGACAAGGAACACTTTTAGGCGTTTATCGTTGGTTGGTACTATCACTCATTTCTTATATTTTGGCTCATTGGGCTTATTTATCCACTGCGATCGCCGAAAAGCCCCCGCGTTTCACGATCGCAACTGCAAGTTTACCTGATTGGGGACAAGCCGCAGAAATTGCATTCCAAACTATATTCCCCCATTTAGTGGTGTTACTTCTTTTACAAGATATTGAACGTTTCAGAGAACTGGCACTTAGTCTTGGAATTGACATTCAAATTTCCAGGTGCAAGATATGAG
>NZ_CAWUDP010000295.1:0-1402 GCF_963920835.1 Scytonema sp. PCC 10023 | reverse complement strand
GGCTTTAATCTCGTTGCTCAATCTACGGCGACGGAATGTGTTTCTTAAGAGGTAAGCGCATTTAATTTTGTATCTAAAAAGACAGATTATTGTCTCCAAATATGAAAGAAAGTCAAATTTGAGTATTAACGCAAGTTGCGGGTTATTAAATTCTGAATGAAAAGTACCTGTCTGTTCATGCGATCGCCTTTGTATGAAAGTCTAACCTCAGTGGCAAATAATTACCATATTGGTAATACCCCCTGTTAATTCGCCAACAACATCATTTATTCGTGGGGTTTTCATTTTGAATTTTGAATTTTGAACTTTGAATTTGAGCGAAGCGAGTGACTGGGACTTTTGCAAGAGGTCTATTAAGCGATCGCTTACTTACCAACTACTTTTGACCACACCCTTGCGTGTCAGCAATATTGCATCCATCATTTCAAATGTTGTATCCTTTGCCCGACATAAACATTTGTATGCTGCTTGACGGAATTCTCTCAATTGTGCAAAAACATCCATAACGGTAGATGAACGTTGGTAGTGCTTCTTTCATCTTCCGCTACTGAGGTGCTTGTTCTTACAGGCATCGCTTTATTGTTTGCACACCTGCGACCTAACGATCACTCTTCATTTAGTCTAAAGTCCAGTTATTAACAAAACGATATTTTCTTGCTTATGCGTACAGTCTTGTTGTATATTGACTATTGATTAGAGTTTTAGAATAAACAAATGAAAAAACATACTTCGTTACTGTTGAAAACATTAGTAGTTCTGTTATCGTTTGTTTTTAGTGCTGTTATTTATATACCAACATCTTTAGCTGATGAAGGTTCTCGTTTTTACTTATGTACTTCAGGAACTGAACATACATTGTATTCTCAATCTCAAGATACATGTATATTTACTCCAAAAAGAAATTCAACTAATGGACAATTAAGAGTTACTAATAATGATCCGTATAAGGATGCTTCTTTATCAATCACATCACCTACTTCATTTCAGTGTCAAAATATATCTCTATCAGTAAATCGAAATAGTGGGCAAGCCATTACTTATTGCGAAAGATCCCTTGATGCAGCTAGTTCAATCACAGTAAGTTTTGGTACAACAAATAGCGCGAGTAACGTAACAGTTCGGTTTAACGAAGAGTAAGACATATATATTCTTAAGATTAATTATCAAAAATCTACGATAAATAATCTTAAGAATTATATCGTACATAGATAGATTGTTAAATAATAACGATTCAATTTATCTGTGTACATATCTAATATATACAAATCTTTATTGACTATATATGATGAATATAGCAATCCTAGATGAGAATCAAACTTCTGGTACGTTTATACTAAAGCTTTGATGACTAGTACACTGGGGCGTAAATTCGGTTAGGGTATAAATGAAGAAATTAACTTGC
>NZ_CAWUDP010000294.1:0-1403 GCF_963920835.1 Scytonema sp. PCC 10023 | reverse complement strand
AGCTATCCCCCGTATCTTCTATTAGTTCATCAACAAGTTTTCTTAGCCGTTCTTGCCAGTTGGGGACGGCTTTCAGCTTTTCTTTAACACCTTTCTTTACAGCAAAGCACACTGGTGACTTATCAAAAGGTTCTTCATTCAAAGATTTTGCACCAAGTTTATTATTTTTCTGGAATGGCATACAAACACCTTGTATATGTTATTATATTCACATATAGCACAAGTATTGAGGTCGAACAATGCTTTTATCCATCAAGACTAAGTTGAAACTAACACCAGCCCAAAAAACAATAATGGCTAAACACGCAGGTATAGCACGGTTTACCTACAACTGGGGTTTGGCGACTTGGAAAAGCTTGTACGACGATGGATATAAGCCTAATAAGTTTCTTCTCAAAAAGTTCTTTAACAACGAAGTCAAGACCCAGTTGGAGTGGATCAAACAGAAGGGGATTTGTCAAAAGATTACACAATATGCTTTTGATCAACTCGGTGATGCATATAGTCGCTTTTTCAAAGGTCTGGGTGGCTATCCCAAATTCAAAAAGAAAGGTCTAAACGACTCTTTCACTATTGATGCTAGTGGTAAACCCATTCCTGTAGGCGGTGTGCGTGTCAAGTTACCTACTATTGGATGGGTCAAAACTTTTGAAGGATTACCCCATACAACGACCACTAAGTTATCAATATCTCGGATAGCGGATGATTGGTACATTGCATTTGCATACGAACAAGAATGCCCACTAACACCGAAATCTGTAGATATTGTAGGCGTGGATTTGGGAATTAAGGAACTGGCTACACTCAGTACTGGTGTTATGTTCCCCAATCCGAAGGCTTACAGAAAGAACATCCAAAAGCTGAAACGATTGTCTAAGTCTTTGGCGCGAAAAACTAAAGGTAGCAACAATCGTAATAAGTCAAGAACAAAGCTCGCAAGGCATCATAACCGAGTCTCTAACATTCGCAAAGACTCACTTCATAAAGTCACCAACTACTTATGCAAAAACCACGCTGTAATAGTAGTCGAAGACTTGAATGTTAGCGGTATGATGGCTAACCATAAGCTTGCTCAACCCATTGCTGATTGTGGGTTTTATGAATTCAGGCGACAACTTGAATATAAATCCAAGAAGTTTGGAAGCAAGCTAGTTTTAGCTGATAAGTGGTATCCATCCTCTAAAACTTGTTCTAATTGTGGTTGCAAAAAAGAAACACTCACATTGAAAGAGCGAGTGTTTGAATGTGGTCATTGTGGTTTTGTGATTGACCGTGACTTAAATGCAGCCATAAACCTATCGCGCAGGGCTTTGGCGTGAATGCTTTCTGAGGGATAACCGCTCCCATGCTCCCCGAGAAGAAAGAAGTAGAATGTCTAGACTTGTCTAGGATTTACGTAGCAG
>NZ_CAWUDP010000293.1:0-1423 GCF_963920835.1 Scytonema sp. PCC 10023 | reverse complement strand
CAGTGGCTGCAAGTTCTGTGTCTCAATTCAGATTGGCAGGTCATTGCTCAAGAAAACAACACTAACCCGCTCAACCGGGTAACAGCCGACAACCTCATCTACGTGATGTATACATCTGGCTCTACAGGCTTACCCAAGGGTGTGAGTACTATGCATCGCAGTGTGGTGGGCTTAGTTCAATCACCCAACTATGTCCGGCTGAGTGTACAAGAGGTGTTTTTACAGCTTGCTCCTATTTCTTTCGATGCCTCCACTTTTGAAATTTGGGGTTGCCTGCTCCACGGTGCCCGGTTGGTCATTCTACCCCCCCATACCCCCTCCTTGCAAGAGTTGGGACAAGCTGTTGAGCAATATGGCGTCACAACACTGTGGCTAACTGCGGGTCTATTCCATCTGATGGTAGATGAGCAATTGCACAAGTTAAAGTGCGTACACCAATTGTTAGCTGGCGGAGATGTGTTATCCCTATCTCATGTCAAACAGTTTCTCCAGCAACCAGGACATCGCCACCTGATTAATGGTTATGGACCAACAGAAACCACGACCTTTGCTTGTTGCTGCCCATTAACAAAGACTGCCACTCTGAGTACTTCTGTCCCCATTGGACGACCAATCTCAAACACGCAGGTCTATGTGCTTGATTCTTACTTGCAACCTGTTCCCGTCGGTGTGCTGGGCGAAGTCTACATTGGTGGTATGGGTCTGGCTCGCGGCTATCTCAACCGCTCTGAATTGACCGCCGAAAAGTTTATCCCCAATCCCTTGAGTGATGAACCAGGGGCGCGGTTGTACAAAACCGGAGATTTGGCCCGTTACTTGCATGATGGCAACATTGAATTTGTTGGTCGCATTGACTCTCTGGTCAAACTCCGTGGCTATCGAATTGAGTTGGGCGAGGTTGAGGCAATACTCCGGCAACACCCAATTGTCCGAGAGATTGTCATCATTGTCCAAGAATACTCCCCTGGTGAGAAGCGTTTGGTAGCTTATGTCGTTACCAATTTACCTTCAGAATCTGCCAGCCAGGAATTACGTAGTTTTCTCAAGAACAGGCTACCAGAATATATGGTGCCCTCGGCATTTGTGATTCTGGAGACCCTACCACTAACACCTAACGGTAAGCTAAACCGCGAGGCATTGCCCGTACCCGATTTAACCACCGAACTGAAAGGCACTTTTGCGGCTCCTCGAACCCCCATAGAAGAAATGTTGGTGGGAATTTGGGCTGAGATACTTGGGCTAGAAAAAGTGAGTATCTACGACAACTTCTTTGAGTTGGGAGGGCATTCTCTTTTAGCTACCCAGTTAATCTCGCGAGTACGCAATGCCTTTCAGGTGGAATTGCCTTTGCGCAACCTTTTTGAAGCCTCCACTGTAGCCAGCTTTGCTGAGAACATCGAAACCACTATTAGGGCTGGAGCGG
>NZ_CAWUDP010000292.1:0-1449 GCF_963920835.1 Scytonema sp. PCC 10023 | reverse complement strand
TGGTCGTCCTCTAGTTTTCTAAACTGTCTGATTATTTCTGTCGCACAGTACTAGTGGTGTCATTCCTCTGTTGAAGAATTTTTAGAAACTTTCACAAGGCGTGGCGTGAAGTTCGGCTGGAGGCGAGTGATCACGGACGACCGAACGAGCTAACAAACTTAGTACTAATCAACTTGGACGACTCGTGAACAGCGTCCACCAAGAGCGTTTTCTTCACCTGGTTTTCTCCATTGATGCGAAAAACATTTCACATCATTTGATTTGCTTGGCGCGAGTCAGATAGCGCGAAGCCGCTGATCAACTCGCCGAGCGGCAACCTTTACGAGTAAACCTAAGCTTGAGCCACACCACCAAATAGAATTTGGTGGATTCAGGCTAGGAGTTGGCGTTAACTTTTCGTCCGGTCTTGTTTGCACAAGACAACTATCTGGTTAACGTTTCCTAACTATGGGTTGAACCGCTCTACCGTTCTACCAGGGACACGGGCTTTCAGACTAGCTTACTCAACTTGCGGTTTAGGTCAACGCCTTTATGCCAACCACGAGAGCGGCTCCGCCCTACAATACATAAAGACTTTCCTGATTTCTTGTCCAAACAAGAATATCCCAGCACTTTCAGCCGTGGAAGTCGGACAAATACAATGTAGCGTAAGCATTTGCTTCCTAGATGTCTCCATCTATGTAACTCAAAAGCTACTGGTAACAATATATCACATCACGGCGAATAAATTCGCTCGTGTCGCGTTTCCACCCCGATATAAATAGCATATGAGACTCAATTCATTTAATTTCTTGAGTCTCATATTTCGGGGCTACCACGCTCCCGTGTTATGTTGGTGTGAGTTGTGCCGCTCGGCTCTGCGGATGACGAGTTCGTGTGCTTAGTTATTTCCAAGTTGGATGCGGGAAATCCCGTATCGATACCAGGCAACGCGGATAAAAAGTTCGTGTGCTTAGTAGTGCCAATACTATGAGGCGTTGGCGTAGCTGCCCGCCCTGCGGGCTTCGCATTCTTGGATCACCTCATAGTATTGGCCTCGTCAAAAAGCTTAATTTCAAGCTGGCTTCCTTTCTGGATAAAACTCGAATCTAAGTCTCCCGCCTCTCCTGTTTCTTAGTGACTCAGCGAGAATTTTTATAGCCGTTGGGATTGAATTAGTACATACAATATTTTCTTCTTGATTGAAGAAGCCTACCTTTATAGTGCTATCGCCTAAAAGCACTTTAATTAATTCTGCTTTCTGCTCACTCATCAAACCCTGACAACTTGTAAGCAGTTGTTGAAATTCTATATCGCTCATACTAATTTTATTTCTTCAAAAATAAATGTAGATCTATACTGGCATTACCTCACGGGTTTTTGCCACTACGGCCTTGGGCGGATTTTTGGGCGATAATGGTTTTTCAAGGGATTCTGCCACCATATGCAACACCTCAGCCTTTTCCTCTT
>NZ_CAWUDP010000291.1:0-1453 GCF_963920835.1 Scytonema sp. PCC 10023 | reverse complement strand
TACGGTTCTAACAGAGAGGGACGGGGGATAATACCCCCTCTCGACTCTACCCAAACTCCAACCTGGCGATGATTGGGATGAATTGATCGCGATGGGTAATACTGGCGACTTCTACGAACTGAAGCTTACCCCACACGGAATTACTTGTACTTGTCACGCTTACAGTGGGATTCAAAAGGCATTTGAACAAGACCCCACAGCGGCAAGATGCTTGATGAATAACTCTCAAATGCAGGGACAGACACCAGATAAACACGTTTTCGCAGTCTGGAAGTATCTTGGTGCAGAGAACCAACGGCAATATGAGTATCAATTCAATGAGCGGCGCGATCGCTTCCTAGAAGAAAGTAATCAAAGGCTTTGGCGCTTTGATGTCGAAGAACATGAGGAAGAGTTCCCAGAGTTTTAAAAGATTTTGAAGCGGGTAGAGTTCAGAGTCCGACCAAAGATTATGACCTACCCGCCACACCTACGCACAAATTACAATGCATGAGGCTTTTATAATGTATCATTTCCAAAGTGTCCGCGACACTACCCTACTGACTCAAAGAAATATTTATTTCATCAATGGGGCTTTCTACTCTTATTTATGGAAATCTGATAGTTGTAGGCATCCACAATATTATTTTCGTCCCTTGGCGGGACAAAGAAAAAGAGCCGATCTGAAGTTAAATCAAAGAAAAGTGTATAGCACAGTGCAAGACACAGGCATGAAAAGCGGAAAGTATACAACTATCGGAGAAAAAGCAATTCAATTGAGCTTGTTTTAAGTGAACTACCCACACTTCTCTTTGAGTAAGTGTGGGTAGTTCACGTTTGTCAAAACTGGAAAGATTAGGGCTTCTGCTGGATGGAAAGTTGAGAAAGTACAAGCGTGAAGCCCTATCTCCTTTTCCTCTAAGACGCTGTCCACCCGCCATCAACCTCAATAATTTGCCCTGTCACATAGCCGCATGTGGCATTTTAAAAATGCTGAAGAAGCCACCTCATCAAATTGACCTGCACGTCATCCCAATTTCTGACATTCCACAAAGATGCCCAAACGTTTACGGCTGCATGACTCATCAGTGGAAACGATAAATATAACTTTTTACTTCGATTGCGGAATTCAGAACAGATATTGTGTGGTGATAGGTAAATAGAACACTGTTAGACTCGGTAGTACATGGAGCCACTCACGGCAGGTACGATTGTGCGATGGCACAGAGTGCCCGCTTGAGAGCGATCGCGCACTGCCCTGCATGGCGATTGCGCTCTTCGCAGTGAAGGCGATCGCATGATTGTGCCAGTACCATTCGGGCGATTGCGCGAACGCTCGCGTGCGTGTCCCTTTGGGACGAGAGCGCAGTGCCAGAATGCAATCGCTTTTTCGAGCGAGGAAATTAGTAACAGTGTAGATGTAGGAGCCAGCAATAAGAAACGCTTCGACCAGCAATAAGGATCATTCTGAGCC
>NZ_CAWUDP010000290.1:0-1453 GCF_963920835.1 Scytonema sp. PCC 10023 | reverse complement strand
ATTACCAACATATTTTAAAGTGAGGTAGGGGTGTAATAGAGTCAGAGTATGAAGTTGAAAAATTTCACAGACCTCAATGCTTGGGCAGTTGAGCAATGGGGAGATGCCGAATTAGGGGATAGTCGTCGTACAGATAGAGCGATCGCTGTGGGAGCAGCTATTGCTGCCAAGCCCGAAGCAAGTCTGCCAAATATCATGTCAGGTTGGAATGAAGTCAGGGCAGCCTACAGATTATTTGCAGAAGAAGATGTTTCCCACAGTGAGTTAATTAAGCCACACACAGCAGCAACAAAAGCGATCGCCAAAAAGAGTTCTGACTCAGTTGTCTTATTTATCCAAGACACATCAGAACTAGACTACACATCAGCGCGAAACATCAAGGGGTTAGGACATATAGGCGATGGAAAAGGGCGAGGGATAATGCTGCACAATTGCTTGGCAGTAGTGCCAGTACCAGGAAACCCAGAGATATTGGGACTCGCAGGACAAATACCTTGGGTACGTGGTAGTGATAACCAAAATCGACAAATCGAGAACATTTCACAGGAATTACTGAGAACCGAAAGTGAGGGTGAAATTTGGTCGCAGATGGTCGAATCAATCGGAGAAGCTCCACAGCCAGATTCAATGTGGGTAAGTGTTGGAGACAGAGGCAGCGATATTTTTTCATATATCCGACGTGTGATTGCACTACGCTGGCACTGCTTGCTGCGGGTAACTCAAAATCGTGTAATTACCAAACCAGACGGGACAAAAGGATACCTCAAAGCTTTTGCTCGTGGCTTGTCACCAATGTCAACCAAGACGATTGTACTACGTGGTCGCAACGGCGAACCTAAACGTTGTGTGGATTTACAAGTTGCTTGGTCAGCCCTAACAATTCAACCACCTGCGACGGGTAGTGAAAGAAAGCAACAGCCCATTGATGGTTGGTGTATACGTGTTTGGGAAGAGTTGGGTGATTTAGAATGGATTCTGTTTACCAGCGTACCTGTAACAGATGAGAACGCTGCTTTCATCCAAATCGACTGGTACACTTGCCGTTGGCTGATTGAAGAATATCATAAATGCCTGAAAACTGGTTGTGCAATAGAAAAGCGTCAATTGGAGTCAGCCAATGGTTTAGTTACATTACTTGGTTTTTTTGCAGTTGTTGCAGTGAGATTGTTACAGTTACGCGAAATTAGTCGCTGTCATCCGTTATTGCCTGCCCAAAATTTTGTACCTCCGATGATGCTAAATATTCTGGTTGCTCGCCTTGGTTTGCTATCAAATAATTTCACTATTGGTGAGTTCTGGAAATGCGTTGCTCGTTTGGGTGGTTTTCTTGGTCGTAAAAGTGATGGGCTTCCTGGTTGGCAAACTCTATGGCGCGGATGGTGTCGATTAATGGATATGTGCTGGGCTATCGATTTTTCAACCCAGTCTTTGGAAAAATGTTGGTAATGACAAG
>NZ_CAWUDP010000289.1:0-1455 GCF_963920835.1 Scytonema sp. PCC 10023 | reverse complement strand
GAGTTTGTCCTAAGCAGCCAAAAACCTAGGCAACCCCAGTCATTTATCGACAATCGTTCCTCGCATTTTCAATCAATTCATCAATAAGATTTCTTAGCCGTTCTTGCCAGTCAGGGATGGCTCTTAGTTTCTCTTTAACACCTTCGCGTACTTTCAAGCATACGGGTGATTTGTCGAAAGGCTCTTCATTAAAAGGAAGCGCACCTAGCTTATGTTTTTTTTGAAAAGTCATTGTTTTTACTTTTATTTATTAGTATACTAATAGATATAACACAAGTTTTGAGGTCGAACAATGCTTTTATCCATCAAGACTAAGTTAAAACTAACTGCCGAACAAAAAACCGTAATGAGTAAACATGCAGGTATAGCGCGGTTTACTTACAACTGGGGTTTGGCTACTTGGAAAAGCTTATATCAAGATGGATACAAGCCTAATAAATATCTGCTCAAGAAGTTCTTCAACAACTCAGTCAAAACAGAGTTGGAATGGATTAAAGAGAAAGGTATTTGTCAGAAAATTACTCAATACGCTTTCGATCAGTTGGGTGCAGCTTTTGACCGATTCTTTAAAGGGTTGGGTGGATATCCAAAGTTCAAGAAGAAAGGCGTCAACGATTCTTTCACAATAGACGCCAGCGGAAAACCTATTCCGGTAGGTGGCTTGCGAGTTAAGTTACCGACGATTGGATGGGTCAAGACTTATGAAGGATTGCCTCATGCGACGACTACCAAATTAACAATATCTCGGATAGCTGATGACTGGTATATTGCATTTGCACACGAGGTGGAATGCGAACTGACACAAAAGTCACAAGAAGCTGTTGGCGTAGATTTGGGGATAAAAGAACTGGCTACATTAAGTACTGGTATCGTGTTCCCCAACCCAAAAGCCTACAAGAAAAGCATCCAAAAGCTAAAGCGATTGTCTAAGTCTTTGGCACGAAAAACCAAAGGTAGTAACAATCGCCACAAATCAAAAATTAAGTTGGCAAAGCATCATAACCGCGTTTCAAACATTCGTAAAGACTCGCTCCATAAAGTCACCAATTACTTATGCAAAAACCACGCCGTGATGGTGATTGAGGACTTAAATGTTTCGAGTATGATGCAAAATCATAAGCTTGCTCAATCCATCGCCGATTGCGGATTCTATGAATTTAAGCGGCAACTTGAATACAAGTGCAAGAAGTTTGGAAGCAAGTTAGTTGTTGCGGATAGGTGGTATGCATCTTCCAAAATATGTAGTAATTGTGGCTGCAAGAAAGAATCTCTGCTATTAAGTGAACGCGTCTATTCATGTGGACATTGCGGACATGTAATGGACAGGGATTTGAACGCTGCAATCAACTTATCGCGCAGGGCTTTGGCGTGAATGCTTTCTGAGGGATAACCGCTCCCATGCTCCCTATGAAGAAAGAAGTAAATGTCTAGACAAGTCTAGAATTTATATAGCAG
>NZ_CAWUDP010000288.1:0-1457 GCF_963920835.1 Scytonema sp. PCC 10023 | reverse complement strand
TATCCCTCTTCTGTCACTCTCCGGAGCTAGTAAGTAGTAAATAAGTGAAATTATCCAGAAGCATAACAGGGTTTAAATTGATTCATTGCAGCCATTAAATGATTGAATCCCAGGAGTAAATGTGAATTTGGGAAAATATCTAGCCAGGGATAAATTAACCAAAATAGTAAGAGTGGCTGGATGATTAGACGCAGATTATTTAAAGTATTCTTCCATCCGCATTCGTGGTTCCATTGTTGATGATGAGAGAAGTCAACAGAACTATTTTCTTGTACATCAGTCTCAATTTGACGAGATTTATTTAAGGCTAACAAGGCTGGAGAATTTAAACTAATCCGCAGTGTAAACACAAAAAATGATTTCCCACCATCTTTCTATATGTTGAAAATTTGTAAACCGATAATCTGTCCAGCCGAGTTCCTGTTTACACTGTCGAAACCCATATTCTACCCAGGTTCTTAATCCATATAAATCGCTATCGCGTTTTTTTGATATTTCCTTGAAGATTTGTCATCACGAATGTTGTAGAATTTTCTGGCATGGTTTCCGGGTCAGTAGTTATTTGCCAATAGGTTATGCCTCTTTTTTTACCATAAATTATTTCTCGGATATATCTGGTTTCTGATTTTTGATTACTAAATGTTCTCTGGAATTTGCACCACTTATTCGCCCTAACGCTCTGACCTGCTGGTAACCAGACTCCGTGATTACTTCTTATTGCTACGACATAATCTATTTTATATTCAGTTAACTTTCTAATAAATTGGCTACTTTCACCTTCAGCTTCTGCCAATACTAGTTCAATCTTAAAACCTGATTCAATTAGTTCTGTAATAATTTCTGACGCTAACTCTATTTTGGTTTTATATTTATCTTCTGCTTTTAGGGTTCCTTTTGGTTTGAATACTTTTACACTTAAGGGAAAGGTTATATTAGAGTAAACGACCTAGGCATTGACTGAAACTATTCCATTATCAACTTTTCCTACACTCCCTAAGTACTGTCTTGCACTTGCACTGTCTTTTTACCTTTTTTTCTATCTCCTGTTTCATCTATTACTACAGTAATCGCCTGACCATTTAATATTTTTTTCAGCCTATTTAATCTTCGTTGTTTTAATTTATCTGCTGACCAATCTGAATTTGCTAGAAAATGGTGTAATGACTGTGCTGAATTTATACTTACAACTTTCGCTATTTCTGGTAATGATTTTCTTTTTATCGTCGATATTATTCCCAAGTGTAAATATTTGAAGCACTCATAATTTCTTACTTCTTTAAATAAGTCTTTATACTCTGCACAATATTCATCTCGGAATTGCAACTGTTGGGTGAGGATAAGATTGCCAAATGCTTGAGGATTTGTAATTCTACATCCATTGCCCTACTTACCTTCCAGAGTTTTTTCTTTTAATTCTTTTATTCAGAATACCCGGAGAGTGACAGAAGAGGGATAAG
>NZ_CAWUDP010000287.1:0-1472 GCF_963920835.1 Scytonema sp. PCC 10023 | reverse complement strand
CCAAATCAAGTCAAAAGTAGATTACCACAATCTGGCATTAGTGGGATAGGTTCATAAAAAAGGGGAAATTCTAACCTGCCGATGGCTTGCCAGTGGCACAAATTATCACGCACTGCCTGGTCAGGAAGAATTGCTATATAGGCGCGTTGGTCGTCCACCAGAGGAAAGGATTATGAAACTCCTTGAGGAAGTTGGGGCTTTGGGTTTGTCTAAAATTGCCCGTCGTGTAGGCTTGTCTCGCGCTTCTGTCTATGGAGTATGCAAAAGAGTTGAGCAGCGCACAGGTAAGGTAAAAATGCAAAAAGCTTCCTGTGGACAGGTGATTGCATACATCAATTCTGACCGAAGCGCTTTCTCTTAAACCAGGCGAATTACAATAATATCGCCCAGGTGCTTAGGGGTGAGTTAGGCGCTTGGAATGGCTGCGATCACCCAAGGGGCACTGCTTTCCCTTGCGATCGCCCTCCAAAATTCCTCTGAGAAAATTCAACCAACATGGTAAAATATTGAAAAGCGAGGGCGCTTCTGTCTGACAAACTAGCGCTCTCGCTAAGAAAAAATTATTATTTTCTTAAGCCAATGGTAGCAGAAATTAACGCGGATGCGATCGCCTGCCCAGAAAATTCTGGCATCTCCACCGAAACTGACGAAAGATTTTTCAAAATAAGAGAGTGGTTTGAGTTCATCAATGACCAGCAGTTAAAGTTTGGTCAGTATCTGGCGCAGGTAAAAGAAGAAACAAAGCGCCAGTTCCCGTCATGTTTGGAAGCGGTAGGACTGGTAAAAACCCAAATAAACAAGTTCATCAAAGCCGCCAAGATTGCCGATAATCTCCCTGATAAGTTGCCCCCCAAGCTCGGCTTATACGTACTGCTCCAACTTGGGCAGAAGCGGAATGAGGATGCGATTCCTCATCTTACAGAGGAAGATACACAATTATCCACTGCTGCAAAAATTAAAGAGCATCAGAAGCCACCAAAACCAAAGATGCCCAAGCCCGTAATGGAGTGGGAGAAGAATCGGGAGGGCTCACGCACTCTAGTACTGCGCCTCATTGATGGAGAGGCTGCACTGATTATTGAAAGCGGATACAAAAAATCCGGCTTACCTTTGCCGCTGTATTTATCAAGCCTCGTGAAGGGAGAACCCCAAACTTGGCAGGAGATGCAGGAAGAAGTAGCACAGTATGTGGATGCGAAATCTGAAGAAGTAGAGGCGCTGGTAGATGAAATCAGGCGTTGTGAAAAGATTCTCTCCAGTCTGCAAAGCCCGGCGACTCCGACTGAACACATGATGCGACGTGCTGTACTGGAGGACAAGGAGAGGGCAGAAAGGCTACTGGCTTTTTGACAGTTATCAGTTATCAGTTATCAGTTATCAGTTATCAGGTACCCGCAGTATCAAGATGCCCCAAGTCAACTGGAGTTTAGACTAGTTCGCGGTGCGAAACGGTAGAAGAAATGAACTAAAAA
>NZ_CAWUDP010000286.1:0-1532 GCF_963920835.1 Scytonema sp. PCC 10023 | reverse complement strand
GTCAAAATAGTTTGAAAATCCATACGAGTAACCATCTTTTTTGTGAATTGCTGAACAGTATTTGTGGCTAATGCCTGCTATTCTTCCTGTAATAGTCGCAATATCAAAATTACCTGTTGCGCGGCACAAAACACGCCCAACATATTCGCCAATTTTTTTACCATTAGTGACAACAGCTTTAACAATATCCCCAGTGCTAAAACCAAAATGTATTTGCTTATTTGTGCGGTGACGACTTGGAAACCCAAACCTATCAGTTCCGCACATTTGGCGTGTTCCATGACCATTAGCAGTAATTAACAATGGTTTAATACCTTTAATATTTAGAGTTGGCGTTGACTTACCAACACAAGCAGCATCTAACCAATGTAGTTTCGGTAGATTTTGTTGACTGCGATTGAACTTTGTTAATCCACCGGAGCCTGTTTCTACTGATAATCCAGTTTCTTTTAAAACTTCAAGTAATGCAAATCTAGTTACGTTTACGGCTGCTGCATCAGCTAATGGTCTTTTAGCTTGTTTCAATATCTTCTCTAATCTAGACGGGTCTTTTTTGAGAAAATCTTTAATATCTTTAGTCCCTTTCTTGATATTGCATTTAGAGCAACTTAGCGTCAGGTTAGTAATTGAGTTAGAACCTCCTTTGGCTCTGGGTTGAATATGTTCTATCTGGAATGGAACGTCTTTTACACCGCAGTAAGCGCATTGTCTCTCCCATTTTTCCAATAGAAACTCTCGTGTTTCGTAACCAGCAAGTGTTCCTTGCTGATACTCATGACCGAGTATGTCAGGATTACGTATTAACTGCATATCAAAACGTACTAGTTCTTGGCTAATTGCTTCAATGGGTGCTGTCTTTATGAACTTCTCAACCCAAGTTTTAATATTATCAACACGACTTTGTAAACTTGGTGCTAACCAGCCTTGTGGACGAGTTCTGTTTAAAAAACGGGGTTGACGATATCTAGTTTTGCGATTCCTTCTACTTCTACGAAGTTGTCTTCTACAGGTTAAAGCATCTCTAATTGCAAAACCTCTGTGCTTTAATTCAGCTGCAAAAACCACCTCGCCAGTAGCATCATTAACCAATGCAATTCCGGTTATTTTTGCACCGGGGTCTAACTTTAATCTCAACGGTAATACGGGAGACTCAGGACGTGATTCTTTAAGAATCAAAGTGAAAGGAAAACGTCTAAATACGGATGCTTTTTTGTTTCTTAATAATTGTCTCGCCTGTGCTGGATGAATTGGGTCTAACGGTCGTTTGTCTGTATCAATTACAAAAACTTTGGACATAAGTCCCTCCTTTCGGGTGATGTTAGCTTCGCTAATGTTAGAGGTCGGTAACTATCCAAACGACACTGGTTTAACCCTTTAAGCCTGTTTAATCGTTTGGTTCTAGAGCAAGGAACTAGCGGGAGCATTCCTTGGTAGGTCTTAAACTCTTGTCTCTAACGTAGTACTCAAAGTACTTAAGCTGGTCAGATTAAGGCTTTTTTCAAGCCCCCGCCTTTAGGCGTGGGGTTTCTGAC
>NZ_CAWUDP010000285.1:0-1533 GCF_963920835.1 Scytonema sp. PCC 10023 | reverse complement strand
GAGGCTGAGGAACCAAAGATGGAGTATATTTAGAATCATTAAGCAGTGCTTTGATAGCTTGCTCAAAAAAGTCAATAACAGAGCGTTGTTGACGACGACAAGTTTGTACTACTGTTAATAAATTGGCAGTATGTTTGAATCGCTCCATTGAGCGAGAACCACCGCTAACTTTTCGTTTAGTCACAGCCAAACGTAGCGAGCGCTCCGCTAAATTATTATCGGGAGGCACCTCCGGGTGGTCCAGAAAATATAACCATTGATGAGATTTATCTCGTAGGGAGCGCAAAAGTTTACGTGCTTCTCCTCCGGCTTTCTCAATCCAATGATTGACAAGCGAGTGGACTTTGGATTTAAATTGATTTGCCCAATCATTGTAAGCAAGATTGTCAACAGACACCTGGAACAAACGATAATTTTTAAAAGCTTCGTCAATCAGACTGACAAATACTTCTCCAATCACCTGATTATTCAGACCAGGAAGCTTAACTAACTTTAAGAAATGACGACGTAAATGTGCCAAACATTTCTGTTGAGCAGCAACCTTATAGCCATTGTAAACACTGTAATCATCAGAACTGAGTACACCGTTATACTCAGTTCCTAAAATAGCTTCTAATTCTGCACGCGAACGAGTACCTGCAGCTTGGAATAAGCAAAAATTGGAATTGGCGATCGCCCACAACCATTCTTTGAGTCCTTTCACTGACCAAGGTGTTTCATCAACATGAACATTAGGTTGCGTCTGTCTTACCCAATCGCTTAACTCACTAATACTTGGTTCAATTGCTTGTTCGACTCGTTCGTTGGTTGCAACCAGAGTCCCAACTCCAATTTCTACTCTTCCCAATTCCCACAACATTTCTTGCTGTTTTTCATAGGGTAGGTGTCCGTAATTATTTATCCACCCCAAGAATGCTTGTAGCCTTACTCCAAGGTCTTGTCCTGGTATCATCTGTGGTGACCATCTGCCAGTTTGTAATTCCCCACAACCCTGACATTTACATGTATGGCGATGATACTCGACTACTTCGATTGGACGAGAGACTAACTGAGCTACTTGCTGTGTTTCGATTTTTACTGGTTCACCCAAAAATGCTGTATGACCACAAACAGCGCAACATTCCGGACGTAAAATTTCAACACGGTCTATTTTATCAAAGCCTTTACGGGTCTTTCCTTGGTGTCCTGGTTGTCCTCCTGGCTTCCGTTTGGGATTTTCTGATTCTGGCAAGTTTTCAGATTTCTTATTTTCTGATTTTTTCAGGAGGTCGCTGGATGGGGGTTTTGATGAATTCTTGCTATCTAGGTTGAAACTGACACGAAGCCGTTCGATTTCTTGTTTGAGTTCTTTTATCGTTGCCTGCAACTCTCGCGTAGCGATCGCCTGCTCAAGAATAATGTTTACCAGTTCTTCAGTCGGCAACTGGCTAAGATTTTCCCGGTCTAGTTGTTGAGGCAGGTTTTTGTTCATTATTGCGATACTCCACCCCAAGTGTCCCTTCTGTCAATACCCCCTCACCTGAATCCTTACGA
>NZ_CAWUDP010000284.1:0-1537 GCF_963920835.1 Scytonema sp. PCC 10023 | reverse complement strand
CGGCGAGTTGCTGACCTTTACTAGACCACAACCGCACTGTGCCATCTTCACCCCCACTGACAATTGTTTGGTTATCTGTGCTGATTCCTACTGAAAATACGGAACCTCGATGACCTTTGAATTCGGCGAGTGGCTGACCTTTACTAGACCACAACCGCACTATGCCATCATAAGAATCCCCACTGACAATTGTTTGCTTGTCTGTACTTATTGCTACTGAAAATACGGAACCTCGATGACCTTTGAGTACGGCGAGTGGCTGACCTTTACTAGACCACAACCGCACTGTGCCATCTGAACCACCACTGACAATTGTTTGCTTGTCTGTGCTGATTGCTACTGAATATACGCGACCTTGATGACCTTTGAGTTCGGCGAGTTGCTGACCCTGACTAGACCACAACCGCACTGTGCCATCTTTACCACCACTGACAATTGTTTGCTCGTCTGTACTTATTGCTACTGAATATACGTAACCTTGATGACCTTTGAGTTCGGCGAGTTGCTGACCTTTACTAGACCACAACCGCACTGTGCCATCTTCACCCCCGCTGACAATTGTTTGCTTGTCTGTGCTGATTGCTACTGAAGATACGCGATCTTGATGACCTTTGAGTACGGCAAGTTGCTGACCTTTATTAGACCACAACCGCATTGTGTTATCATAACCACCACTGACAATTGTTTGGTTATTTGTGCTAATTGTTACTGATAATACGCCACCTTGATGACCTTTGAGTACGGCGAGTTGCTGACCTTTACTAGACCACAACCGCACTGTGCCATCTTCACCCCCACTGACAATTGTTTGGTTATCTGTGCTGATTCCTACTGAAAATACGGAACCTCGATGACCTTTGAATTCGGCGAGTGGCTGACCTTTACTAGACCACAACCGCACTATGCCATCATAAGAATCCCCACTGACAATTGTTTGCTTGTCTGTACTTATTGCTACTGAAAATACGGAACCTCGATGACCTTTGAGTACGGCGAGTGGCTGACCTTTACTAGACCACAACCGCACTGTGCCATCTGAACCACCACTGACAATTGTTTGCTTGTCTGTGCTGATTGCTACTGAATATACGCGACCTTGATGACCTTTGAGTTCGGCGAGTTGCTGACCCTGACTAGACCACAACCGCACTGTGCCATCTTTACCACCACTGACAATTGTTTGCTCGTCTGTACTTATTGCTACTGAATATACGTAACCTTGATGACCTTTGAGTTCGGCGAGTTGCTGACCTTTACTAGACCACAACCGCACTGTGCCATCTTCACCCCCGCTGACAATTGTTTGCTTGTCTGTGCTGATTGCTACTGAAGATACGCGATCTTGATGACCTTTGAGTACGGCAAGTTGCTGACCTTTATTAGACCACAACCGCATTGTGTTATCATAACCACCACTGACAATTGTTTGGTTATTTGTGCTAATTGTTACTGATAATACGCCACCTTGATGACCTTTGAGTACGGCGAGTTGCTGACCTTTACTAGACCACAACCGCACTGTGCCATCTTCACCCCC
>NZ_CAWUDP010000283.1:0-1547 GCF_963920835.1 Scytonema sp. PCC 10023 | reverse complement strand
ACCGTTATATAAATCCTACTCAAAGCTACTCAACAATATTCATTGCTTATCACTTTGAGTTTCGTTTACTTCCTTGCTTCATCCTGGCAACGTCGGCGTTAACCAGTCCACAGGCTAGCATCGTCTAACTGACGACTCTTGACAAATTGATTGCAGCGTTTAAATCGCGGTCAATTGTGAATCCACAGTGACCACATTCAAACACTCGCTCATTCAGTCCGAGTGTTTCTTTTTTGGTTCCACAGTTAGAGCAGGTCTTGCTGGACGGGAACCAACGGTCAACTACAACCAATTTGGAACCATACAGTTCACACTTGTAGGTCAGTTGACGACGAAACTCGTAAAATCCCATATCAGCAATAGCTTTAGCCAGTTTATGATTAGCCATTATCCCAGACACATTTAAATCTTCAATCACTACCGTGCCGTGGTTCTTGGCTAGTAGTGTGGTGAGTTTGTGCAATGTGTCTTTACGGGTATTAGCAATCTTTCTGTGCAACCTAGCTATCTGCAATTGCGCTTTCTTCCAATTGTTTGAACCGATGATTTTATGGCGGTTCAACCATTGCATTCTGGACAACTTTGCTTCGTATTTTTTGTAGGACTTTGCACCTGGTATCACATTACCAGTGCTGAGAGTGCAAAGGTTTTTGACACCAAGGTCAACTCCTACAATGCTGAGGCAGTCCGGTCTTGGGGTTTCCCCAAGTAGAGGAACTGCCGTTGTATTGCCTAAGTCCTGCTGTTCTACATCAAATCGAAAACTAATAAACCATCTATCAGCTTGACGAGAAATCGTACAAGACTTAGTTGGTACTTGTGGTAGTCTTTCATAGGTTTTGAGAACACCGATTACAGGTACTTGAATCTTGTTGTTTCCAAGAATTTTCACTGTACCTTCAAGCGTGAAAGAGTCACGTTTACCTTTTTTCTTGAACCTTGGAATGCCAGCAGCCTTGTTGAAGCATCGTTTCCAAGCTTCACGCAGTGCCATTAACGCTTGTTGTGGTGTGGATTTTGAGCATTCATAATACCATTCGTTTTCAGATTTCACTAATGCCACTAACCACTTATGCAGGTCAATGGCTGTAGGAAACTTAATCTTTGAATCGGCTAAGGCATTGTTATGATCCAAAATCTGTTTAGTCAAAGCCAGTCCCCAATTCCAGGCATGACGAGCTACTCCACAATGCTTGGCTAATGCAACGCGCTGTTGGTTATTTAATTTCAATTCAGTCTTGAAACCCAAAAGCATTGACCAACCTTATTTTTGATGTTATATGTATGTTAACAAACATACATGGTGATTGCAATGCCTTTTCAAAAAAATAATCAACTTGGTGCGAAGAAGAGATTGAAACGACCTCTAGACAAGGGAATAATTGCCTTTAGAGGGTACGAGGGACAGAAAGAAAAACTTAAAACCGTCCCTGATTGGCAAGAACGATTTAGAAAATTTATCGACCAACTGATTGTTGAAAACCTACCCAAAAATGACCAGCAATGAGTAGAGGTGAGCAGAGATTGAGTTACAGTTTCTTTCCCTG
>NZ_CAWUDP010000282.1:0-1552 GCF_963920835.1 Scytonema sp. PCC 10023 | reverse complement strand
CGGGTAGAGTCGATAGGAGGTATTACTCTCCGTACCTCTCTGTTAAATCTAGACGTGAAACTTTCGTTTCATCCAGCTTCCGATATTCTTAGAGGTTAGTTAGCTTTTGTATTCCTTCTCTCCCTGCTACTAGGAGTTTGCGCCTGCAAGAATTCTACAAATTTCACTTCCTCTTTGCTCATGTGGATGTAGTCATGACAGCTTTCGTGTATTACTATTAGGTTTGTATCCTTCCAGTTTTCATGATTGCCGTCTCTGTGATGTATATGTACTCTTTCTTCTGAGGTCAGTTTGTGACCACAGTATCCACACGTATGGCTTTGCTTTCTTAATAGTTTTGAGGTTGTGCCGTCGTATAGTTTGCTGTTCCTTTCAGACCAGTAGACTAAATCTCCGTCGAATGGTGATTTATTTCCTTTGACTTTGATGTGACGGTTTTCGGAGTAAGGAACCGTAGGGAAGGCTTGTTTTACCAGCTTTTCAACTGATAGCCTATCTTGTTTGGTTTCTTTGTTAAATACCGTGAATGCTCTATGGTTCATATGCCACAGTGAGAAGCGTGACCCGTCCATTTTGCAGTACTTATGGTATTGTCTCCAGCCCCTAACTATTGGTGTTAGCTTTTGGGCTTTCACCTTAGCGCCATAATTCGAGCTATTGACGATTTTCTTGACTTTCTTATGAAAAGCTTTGTAGTTTTCCTCTGAGGGAACACATCTAAACTTCCCGTTTTGCTGTACTTTAAAATGCCAGCCTAGAAAGTTGAATCCATCTGTCGAGGCGGTTAGCTTTGTCTTTTTCTCGCTTATCTTTAATCTTCTTTTGGCTAGGAATTGGTTGATTTTGTCAAGTAGTTCTTCTTCGCTTTCTCCTGGTTTAAGGAAGAATACCATATCATCTGCATATCTTACAGATGGGTGAATTTCCTCTACTCCGTTGAGGGCGATATTAGCTAATAATGGACTTACCACACCTCCTTGTGGGGTTCCTTGTTCAGGAAATTCTGGGTTTATTCCTGCTTTTAATGCTCGGAAAATCCCATCCCTTAATGCTCTTGGAGCTATGAGGTTTTCCATGATGGTGGAGTGGTTTATCCGGTCGAAACATTTTTCTATATCAAGCTCAAGGATTCTCTTGTTTATGCCATTGGCTTTTGAGTTTAAGTTGTTAAACACTTGCTTTTGGGCATCGTGGGCAGAGCGCCCGGTTCTGAATCCATAGCTGTTTTCATGAAAAGTTGCTTCGTGTGCTGGTTCTAATGCGTATTTAGCTAGGCATTGCCAAGCTCTATCCGCAATGGTAGGGACTTTCAGGTATCTAATGGAGCCGTCTTTCTTGGGAATTGGTATCTTTCTTAATCTGTTGTGATACCATTGCGGTTGTCTGAGGAGAAGTTCAAGATTGAACCGTTCTTCAAACGTTAAGGCAGTTTTTCCATCGATGCCTGCTGTCTTTTTACCAGCATTTAGCTGAGTTACTTGACGAATCGCCAGAAACCTAGCTGCTTTGGATTTCAGAATTAGCTTTTGTAGTGACCTAGCTTTGCGCTTGT
>NZ_CAWUDP010000281.1:0-1579 GCF_963920835.1 Scytonema sp. PCC 10023 | reverse complement strand
AGTGACATACTCCTACACTGACTGAGTACAGTACAGTGTAGGCTCAAGAGCGACTCCCGGTATCCCGTCGGACATTAACTGAGCTTTAAGAACGCGATGCCCCAGCGCTCTATTTTTTATATTTATCGCTGCATTGTGGTCACGGTCTAGCGAACAACCACACTGGCAAGAATGCCAACGTTCATGTAGTTTCTTGGGAACTTTCACGGCACAACTAGAGCAATCTTGTGAGGTACCGGAAGCATTCACAGCTATTACCAACAACCCAGCATTTTCGGCTTTGGTGGCTAGAATTGACAAGAAGCTTGACCATCCGGCATCATGCACAGATTTTGCTAGACGGGATTTTGAAAGTCCTTTAACGTTGAGGTCTTCATGAGCAACAACATCGTATTTTGACAGCAATTGTTTTGCAGTTTTAAAATGAAAATCTTTCCGTTTATCGGCAACTTTTTTATGTTGCTTGCCCAACTGTTTTACTGCTTTACGTCTACGATTACTATCCTTTTTACGACGAGATACCCGTTTTTGAATAACTCGCAAACGTTTTTGAGACTTGCGGTAGTGTTGAGGAATTGCAACAGGTTCACCATCAGAAGTTGTTAAAAACTCCTTCAGACCAAGGTCAATCCCTGTTATTGAGTCAGGATTAATATCGTGCTTGACACTAGGGACTGTCGGGTCTTCGAGACTGAGGGTTACATAGTATCCGTCAGCTTTTTTAGTAACTGAGACTGTCTTTATCTTAAACCCATTAGGCATGGGACGATGCAAAATAACTTTAATATTTCCCAGTTTCGGAAGATTTATTAAACTACCTTGAATGCAATCATCCTTCATCTGTGGATAAGTAAAAGTCCGGTAACGGTCACGAGACTTAAAACGAGGTCTACCGCTTCTCCTCCCGTTGCTATCTCCACTTAAAAAACGGTCAAATGTTACCTTAACTCGCTTGACCACATCCTGTAAAACTTGTGAATGAATATCACCGTAATGAGGATGAGTTTTCTTTAAAATAGGTAGCGTTTTCTTTTGTGAATAATAATCTGGGTTATCTCTTAGTTCAGGTAAATGACAAACAAGAGGACAAGCGTTAATTGAACAACGATTTTGCTCATACCAGTTGAATCTGTCAGCTAAAAAATAATTATATTGAGCGCAAAGCATAGACAACCATCTATCTATACTTGCTACTTGTTGTTTCGTTGGTCGTAGTTTGTATTGGTACGCAGTCCTCATTTGTTTATCACCTCCTTGTTATCTGCTAGTATAACAATAGTAGGTAATATGTAGGTACAAAAAATGAAAACAGAATGGTTTAAAATGCGGATGAGTGAACGCAGATTAAATAAGTTGCGGTTATACGCTGCAATGAAAGATACGACAATGACTCACGTTATTGAAGACCTCATTGACTCGTTAAAAATCCCGGAAAATAACAAAAACGAGGGTACCCCACTCCCGCGTTAACCGACAGTCAGCATAGGTTGGGGGTACACCTCGTTTTTGTCCGCCAGAGCAATCCCGGCGCGCTCACGGAGTACCGTTATAGCGCGGGGCTTACGGCGAAGAAGCTAAA
>NZ_CAWUDP010000280.1:0-1601 GCF_963920835.1 Scytonema sp. PCC 10023 | reverse complement strand
TTATCGAACTGATGCAAGAACTCGCTCCTCTTGCTCAATTCTTCGGACGTGGAACGAAGTCAGCCTTGACAAATGCGACATCATTTGCTGCTAAAGTCCCTGCAAGTATGGGTGTTTAAATTGCAAAGATTGTGTGTGGTTTGTAACGGGTGAGTAATTTCACGTTGACACCAATTCGTTGATTGATTTACTTACCCATGATTCTTTAATCATCCTGATATGAAATTCACGGTATTGGCGCATGAAGATTCAATATCCCTTGAACAAGTGCAGTATGGGACGAATCAATGCTTTTTGCTCATAGAGATTTAGCGAGCGCCTATGTTTGATAGCAGCAATCCTCAAAGCCCGTCACTTTTCGTCAATTCACTCACACAAATCTGCCAATCCTCATGGTTCCTCGAACTTGCATTAACTTTCACTAATCCAATGTATGTATACACAGACTAAGCGCCGATAGTCAAGCGATCCCAAGGAGGCGATCGCATCACCGAGGCTAATATCATGTTCGCTTAATTGCCCATAATAAAACTTCTTTGTAGTAAGGACAAGAGTCCTTGCTTTGTCGGTAAAGAGGACGCGCATTCCCCACTACGAATTTCCGCGCGGTTATATAACCGGACATGATATAAATTGTGAAAAACTAGAAAAAGAAGTCTGCGCTCTGCATAGAAAGGAAAAAACGAAATAAGATTGAGTGCATCAAAGTTGAAACATCGACGACCTAGGTTTGCTTACAGAACTCCAGCTACAATCTTGACTTTCCAAAGTTGGAAAACCAATTTCCTGACTTGACGATGTGTGTCTCATCAAATCTATCTATAGTAAAACAGTGCAATGAATGAAGGCGAACATTTAAGACTTCAGTGTTGCAAAGACTTCATTTACTAGCCTAAAAAATTCATTTATCTATAAGGATAAGTGAACCATCCAATAACATTTGATGAAGGAGAATAATCTAATGACAGCATCAACACAAGGAGCAAAAGATAAAGAGCTTCAGGCTTTTAAGAATAGCCAATACAATTATTGGGATGCCCGTGTCTTAGCAGATTACTGGGGACAGTCGGAGGAAGATGCAAAGGCTCGAATTGGTAGAAAGATTCTCTGGGGTAAAAAAGATACTGTTTCAACAGGAGCGCGTTTTGAGTAAATACAATGCCTGTATTCGTTCTTTCCCATATCCAGTTTTTTGCTGTCTCAACAACTCTTGAAGTGAGCGCCTGTGTTTCTTTTATCTCTAGTTTGAGTATCTCTAGTTTGAGAACCCTACACATTGTTTTTTTATGAGTGATGCACCTGCAATTATATGTATCACACTTTTAGTGAAACGGTATTACTGGCGATCGCCTACAGGGTTGAGCTGAGTCCATCCCACCTGAACGGTTCCAGCGCACCCACTGTTATTAGTTTGATTTTTTACTCTTGGTCTAAGTAATAATATTAGGTGCGGAATCTGGGCTGTAAACTTTCAAAATTTTTCTCCAAAAAAGCAAAGGGACGAGCATAAGTTTTCAACCCTGACCCCTATAAAAATTCACAAGCGAAAAAACGAGTTGAAAACGCCAAATAACTCACGGCGTCCCAAGATACAAACAAGA
>NZ_CAWUDP010000279.1:0-1613 GCF_963920835.1 Scytonema sp. PCC 10023 | reverse complement strand
CTTGAACGCACCCCATCCAAATCTTGCGATTATGGATGGGGATTCTTATGCTAGGCTTGACTCAGTTTCCATAAAGTACTGAGCGTCACTGGCGTTCGCAGCGTATGGGAGGAACTTCTGCCTTCCCATACCCCAGTAAATTTACTATTAGTTAATACGGCGTACCAATAACGAGCGCCGATATTGTAGGAAGCAGACAAGTCAGCGTTGTATTGTTTCCCATTTTGGAATCTTGCTTGGGAGTACTTCTTGTTACTCCGCCTCACTTCCCCACTACCATCAAAGGCGTAGCGAGAAGTGTATTTAGCGTTAACCTTGCTGACCTTACCACCTAACTCAGAAAATTTCTGGATAGTCAACTCAACTAATTTGTCTTTGCACCATTGATGAAATCGCTGTTTTTGCAAAGACCTGTGTTTCCCACCTTTGGCTTTCCAGTTCGATAAGTCCTCAAACACAATCACGCTGACCTTATGCTCTAGAGCAAAATCAATAATTGCTTTTGAAACCGTCTGAGCAATGTGTTTGTTGAGATTTTTAGACTTCCGATACAAGCCTTGGCAGAATCCCTTGGGTAAGTCTTGGTTGGTTATCTTTCGAGTTAGTTTTGACTTGGTTGCAATGCGCTGTTTTCGCTGGTCACGACGGTCTATGTCTCTGGCAGGATTAATGAATTTTCTTGCCTTTACAGTACCGTCTTTGCCAACTATTGAACAGGTTGCGGTTGTGTTTATGCCAATATCTATTGCACAAACATAATCTGAATCTGGTAGAAATTGAGGGCTTATCTCGACAGGCATGGAAAGATGCACGCTTCGCTTGTTAGCGATCAAAGATGGAGACAGTAATTTTGCTCCAACTCTTGTATGCCGACTCTTCCCATGTTTTCGGACTGGAATGTTTTCCATCCATACCCAGTCAGTGCCATTCCAAATTTTCAACTCAATATAAGCGAAACTGCTATGATACTTGACTTGTTGACCTTTGTACAGCGCTGGATAACTCTTGCACATTGAAGTCAACTTGGGTGGCTTATCGTGCCGATGTTTCCTTTCGCCCTTTTTCCACTCGTCGCAGCGAGTGATAAAGCTACTAACAATACCCAAAGCGTCTTGAATAGCAGCGCGTCTTAAATAGCTGGGAAATTTACGCTGGGACGGATGATTACTGATAGCCTTTTTAAAGTACCAATGGTATTTTGGGTTGGGGTTATCCGCTGTTTTATGAATCAACCTCTCAAGCGTGTTAACCCTCTCGTTGCTGGTTAGCTGAGATAATTTTCCCCAATTCCAGTAGCCAATTAGCACTAATGGCTTCAGAAAATGTCGGTATTCAGCTACAGTCAAAATTGCTAATTGCCGCTGTTCTTGCGTCATACTTAAAGTCCAAATATCAGTTCTGATGTTTGATTCTTTTTGGACTTTTTTACGCTTAACTTGCTTGTTAGCTTTCTTCTTGACCATAGTTTCGACCTAACTATATCTCGTCAAAACATTTTAACAAAAAAGCATCTCTTTTTATGAGGATGCTTCGCTTTTTAGCTGGGGAGCGAGCTAACCCCACCTAAATTAAAAATTTTAGGTGGGGACTGCGCTCTAACATTTCAGTTCAAC
>NZ_CAWUDP010000278.1:0-1653 GCF_963920835.1 Scytonema sp. PCC 10023 | reverse complement strand
CCTGAAGACAAACCTCCTGAAGACAAACCTCCTGAAGACAAACCTCCTGAAGACACGTAACTCCTCACAGCAAGAATTGGGTTTGTTGAGAGTAAGATGAAAAACTACCAGGACTTACGCAACTGGCACAGGCGAACGCTCAATTTTAGTACAGATGTATTGCATGACAAACGCAACTGATCGGACGAGATCGCCATTGATATAGTATGTAAGTACTAACCCAAGTTGCGGGTTATCAAATTCTAGGTTTTTCGCATCTGTCGATTCATGTGATCGCCCATGAGAATTTGACGGTTGCGCGTAGCGCAACCGCAACTTCCTTAACTCAATAGACATCTCCGAAAACAAGCAAACCTAATCTGAAACTAACTTTAAGCAGGCGATCGCAGAATTGTAAAAGAACGCCAGTTTAACGTTAGAATAGTATTTTGAGATGCTTTTTGTTAAGAACAGGGGAAAATATAGGTTTATAGGTACCTAATTTTAACCCCGTTAAACAGATAAGTTTAAACTTATAAGACTAACGCTCCAATTCTTAACCTTACAAGTCCACAAATTGTGAGAATAATTTCTTCATATTTATGGGGTTTCAATCGAAATCTTTCTTGAGCTACCCTGAAGATTTTCACAAAACGAATTATATGTTCAACAAATATTCTTTCAGATGATAACTCTTTATTTAATTGTTTTTGTTCGGGCGTTAATTCTTGGTTTTTTTGTTTCTTCTGTGGAGTTTTAATTGACGGTTCTCCCACATAACCTTTGTCACCGTTAAATCTTTGTTTTGGGTCAAAACCTTTTTGCTGCTCTCTAAACAGATTTATATCACTTTTCGGACCTGGTTTACCTGCTACAACATCAACAATGTCTGTACCGTCAGGTAAAACTATTAACTGGTTTTTTAAAGTATGATTTTTCTTTTTACCCGAATAATACTTTTTTTGCTCCTGATATTCTCCAGGGCGTTCCCTCGGCTGCTCACAGCTATCTACTATTAATTCATACTCTGTGAGAATTTCTTTAACAATTTCGTAGTCACTAGAGTTTTTTTTACTTGTTCTAACATACTTGAAGGTAACAATTCTCTTAACAGTGGGAACCAATAGTTAAAAGTGTCATTTGCTGTGGTCTCACTAACTCCAAATTGGATACCCAGCAATTGAAATGTAGTCAAATGTCTTAAGTAAATTAAAGTTAATATTATCTGCTCTCCCATAGACAGCTTGACTTTCCGACCTCCACCTCCCTTAATAATTCTTATTTTTTGTTCTTCGGCTTCTGCCAACTTTTGATTATGTGTGATAAGTGCGTTTTGAATTAACTGCTGTAATTGGTCATATTTTAGACCTACTAAGCGCTGTGCTTGCTCTGGATTGTTCTCGATGTACTCTAGTATGTTAGCCATTTTTATGTGCTAAAAAGGTCATTTTATATTTCTTTATCACGAAAAAACCTATTTCGGAGATGTCTATTGATATCACCTGTTAAAACAGTACCAGCCGCAGTTATCAAGGAAGCGCAGTATCAAGTACCCGCAGTACCAGTTACTAGTCGTCAGCTTTTTGCGGCTGGTACTGCGGCTGGTACTATTGAATTTTCGTATCCGTTCAGGGGGGGCGATCGTGAGAAAAACTCCTGACTAAATTTCCTGTG
>NZ_CAWUDP010000277.1:0-1686 GCF_963920835.1 Scytonema sp. PCC 10023 | reverse complement strand
CTCTTAAGAAACACATTCCGTCGCCGTAGATTGAGCAACGAGATTAAAGCCTAAAGTATGAGCTTTTTTCTGGAGATACTTCACCGTGCGATCGCGATACTGTTGCTCATAGGCATCAATACCAGGGTCTGTATAGGCTCCTCCAGATGTCCAAAGACGATAAAAAAGACGTGCTAATTTATGTGCGGCAGCGGTAATTGCTTTGGGCGCACCCAAACGTGCCTGCATACGTCGATAGTATGCTCCCAAAGCAGAGTGACTTCGGCACAGAGTTTGTGCAGCCATACGGAAAGCATTGGCGGCCCGGTTAACAACAGGACGAGTTTTAGAACTTTTGACTTTACCACCAGTGATACGGCTGCCAGGGCACAAACCTAACCATGAGGTAAAGTGCTTTACAGTAGGAAAGCGTGTTGGGTCTAAACCTAACTCAGAAAGCAGTATTAGTACGGTCAAAGCACCAAAACCATTAATTTGAGTGAAGTCAACACCACTAATCCGATACAAATGAGTACGCAGGTCAAATTGAGGTGCATTTCCTGGCTGCTTTTTGCCTCGGCGTTTAGGTTTAGGTAAAGTTTTTTTTGTCACATCAACTTTGTCTGCAAAGGAGATTAAACACTGCTCAATTTGGAAATCACAAGTAGCAATTTGTTGTTGGTAAAACTCGTAAAGTTGTAACTCCTGTTGCAGAATGAACACCAATTCTGGACGATAGTTACCTGTTAAAGCGGATGCAATTTCTAACGAGCTAGCTTTGATGCGTCCATCTTTGAAAGCCGCTAGTTTCTTCGGATCACGTTCTCCGGCAACAATTGCACGGATAATTGCCATACCAGTAGTACCTGTAATATCGCTAATTACCCGATGCAGTTGTACATTCATCTCAGTCAACGCTTTTTGCATCCGTTGTACATGGACACAAGTACTTTTAATTAGATTATCGCGTTGGCGGATGTAACTACGGAGAACACAAATTTGGTCTTCTGGACGAAATGAACCTGCCAATAAGCCATAAGTGTGTAACTGTTGTAGCCATTGGCAATCTAGTACATCAGTTTTACGACCAGGTACAGTTTTGACATAGTGAGCATTAACAAGTTTGACCTCAAGCCCACGGCTTTCCAATACTTCGTATACTGGTAACCAATACACTCCTGTAGATTCCATCGCTACGGTTGTTACACCGCATTGATGCAGCCAGTCAGCCATCGCATAAAGGTCAGCAGTAAAACAGGCAAAACTACGTACATTCTCGCTGTCTCGTCCAATAGGCACACTGACCCAGTGTCTATCCGCTCCGATATCAATTCCCGCTGCATTAATGTTAATTAATGGTAGATTAGTATTAAATGAATCACGTGCAGATTCCTGTTTGTTCATATTAGCCTCCTAAATGCGACAGCTGACGCATGGAGCGAAGAATATACCCTGACCTGGGTGCGGTGTCTAAATCTAATCTCTTAACCGGGATAGTGACTCTTGCCACTTCGCCAATAAATTCACCAACATCACCCAGAACCAGGCTCATATACGGGCACAATTTGCACCACTGTAAAGACGGTTTTAACTGTCAGGGTAATTACTAATTGTAACGCCAAGCTCTCAAATTTTCCTCTTCTGTGTTTCTTTCATATATCACTAGCGGACTCCGCGCCGCTAGTTAGAGGCTCATATCTTGCACCT
>NZ_CAWUDP010000276.1:0-1720 GCF_963920835.1 Scytonema sp. PCC 10023 | reverse complement strand
CATCGAAGTCGTTCTCAAGCAAGCTGCGTCCTAATGAAGATGGCTATGGCTATACTACCAAGTCGTTCAAAGGCTAATGACAACTTACAGCGGTGGAATTCTCCCGCTATCGCCGTGTTATTTCGTGGGATTGAGTGCTACCCCGTGGCGGACAAAGAAAAAAGAAGGATACTGCCAATTCTTCCAAGCCGTAGTTCGCGCTCCGCACCCCGAGCAATTGATAAAGATGGGTCACTTGGCTTATGCGCGTCACTTTGGGTGGAATGGTTTGGTCGATTTTTCGCAACTCGACACTGGTCGGGACGGCGATTTTACCCAAGCATCAATGCAGAAAGCTTGTGATGCGAATTTTAATGCTGAAGTGGTACGGCGGTTTATGGAACTGTGCCCGGATCGCAAAACTATAGCCTTCTGCGCTGGTGTTCAACAAGCGTATAATTTAGCCGATCAGTTCAACGCTGTAGGCGTCATTAGCGAGGTTGTTGTTGGGTCAACAAGTCAAGACACGAGAGAAGGCATCTACGCTCGTTTCAAGAGTGGAGAGACGCAATTAATCAGCAGTGTTTCCTGCCTATGCGAGGGGTTTGACGAAACAAGTTGCAACTGCGCCATTATTGCTCGACCAACTAAGAGCCGAGCGCTTATGGTGCAAATGGCAGGACGTGCTTTACGGCTACACCCTGGTAAAGAAGATGCATTGCTATTAGATTTTTGTGAGAACTTCCAACGTTTAGGTGTGCCAACTAAAGGTTACTCTACGCCCCTCTGCCCCAGTGATAAACAAGAACCATTTACACCTACAAAAGAGTGTCCAGAGTGCCACGCCAGCGTACCTCAGTTTGCAAAAATCTGTCCTGAATGTGGATACGAATTTCCTTCTGGTGAAGAACCAGAACAAGAATTGGGGATATGCCGAAATACGTGGCAAATGGGACACGTTGTAAAGTTTTGTAAAATTGTCGATTACGCATTTGGTAGAAAGACTATCTCTAGTATCAATATGATGGTTGCCAACTAAGTCTTACCAATACGCAGACCCCGAAGAGTCAATCTATCCAGAAATTCTTGAAGCGCCCTGAGGACAACTCCGTGTAGCGAACTGTGTGCTGAATATTTTTGTGTCCCAGATAAGCCTGAATAGCTCTAGTGTCATGACCTTTAGATGCTAGGTAAAAACCACAGGCATGGCGCAGCATATGCGGATGCACGCTTAAGGACAATCCAGCTAAAATCCCAGAGCGCGAGATGATGCCTCTAACTGTTGCCGCAGACATCACTGTCCCTCGTTCCGAAACAAACAGATAGGGAGAGCCTGAATACTCCCGTTGCAACTGCCGCAGTGCCCTAAGTTCTGGACCGCGCAGGGGATGCGTTGAACTGACACCGTGTTTGAGTCGGTTAATGTAAATCGTGCCACTACCAAAATCCACCTGCTCCCACCGCAGTGCGACCAACTCTGATACCCGCAGACCGTGACGATATGCCAGTAAAATTAGAGTTGCATCCCGGTTACCATGCCGCCCCACAGCTTTCGCAGCTTTAATCATTGCCTCCACTTCGTTGGGGAGTAAATGTTCTCGCGTGCGTTTTTCAAGATTCGTAACTTTTTTAGGTGGAGCAGTATTCGGCATAATTACCAACTTGCCCATAAATGATAGTCGGGCACTTTATGGTTGGGTACGACACAATCAACTCCCCACACTATTTAATGTAAAGAACT